>CALMWI010000175.1 GCA_937873545.1 uncultured bacterium
TTGCTCTGATATTCAGATGGCACTGGTTCAACACAAGATGGTGGCTTATATTAATACTTGCCGTGGTCGGTTTAAAATCATTATACACCCAGATGAACGACCTTGCGGATGAAAAACCTTCAGAGGCAAAACTAGCCAGATATTCGTTTATCGGACTTATAGCACTTCTTGTTATCAGAGATATTTACATAACTGTTGAGCTGGCCGATCTCTTAAGTTTAATTTCTTTAAGATAAATGCTGCTTATCTCTTTAATATCCGCACTGGTTCTTCTCGAAAGCAGAGAGATCTTTCAGGGTCTGCTTTCACAGCCGTTTGTTACCGCGCTTTTTTTAGTCTGGGCAGGTTATGATCAGAATTTTGTTCTCGCTGCGGCTACTGTCACGCATCTGATATATTTGAACAGGACTCCGTCCGGCACAACTACCTTCCCGGAATACCCTTTCGGATATTTTGTTACAGCTTCAGTAATCCTGCCGGGTGAACAGAATGCTATTACCTTTATATTGTCGATCGCACTGATCATGCTTATTTCAGAATTTACTGCGCGTTTTATGAGTTTTAAACGCAGATATTTTGAAAAATACCGTGACAGATTTTTATTTTACAAAGGTGTTCCGAACCTGACTGAAGGAGTTTTTTTTACCTTTATCATTTTTTTTATTTATTCTTTGACCGTTGCGGCGGTTTTAAACTTTATAAGCCCGGCAATCAGGAATACTGCTTTAAATGAAATTCCCGTACCACATTCTCAGCCAATAATCATTTTTCTCTGCATAGTCCCGGCGCTCTTCTATATTTATAAAAATTTTAGAATTAAAAAATGAAAGAACTCAGAACATATACGGTACTCTCTCTGACTATAAGAACATTCTTCATAAGGATATTTTATAATTACTTAAATCTTTTCGGCGAAGGATTGTGTTTCTGCCTTTTCCCAGCTTTAGGTAAAGATAGATCTGAATTTATTCGAAAACATCTTAAGTTCTTTAACACTAATGAATACCTTTCAGGATTCGCTTTAGGCATTATTCTTAACCGGGAACTCAACAATAACGATGAAAGTACAGAAAAGACCAAGGAAATTCTCTCATCTGTTATAGGATCTGTAGGCGACAGGCTAGTTTATAAACTTATACTCCCTGTAATTATACTTACAGCGCTAAATAAATATGTAATTTCCGGATTTTCTATCGACTCCTGCTCGGTGATCCTAATAATTTCAGAAATTCTATTATTTAATATTTTCAATTTTTCAATCCGTTTTTACGGGATCCGATCAGGATATGAAAAAGGAATTGAAGCTATAAAGATCTTCAAAACCGGTACTTATAGAAGGATAGTGTATTTATTAACACTGTTCAGAAATCTTCTTGTTCTTTCTCTGTTATTAAATCTTTTTCTATTAAACATTTAGTTGTTTTTTTTTAAATCACAGGTTAAATTGTAAACAGATATTATTACTCGGAACAGTTAAATGATCGTTGAGAAAGTAAAGATAATCAATTCGCTCGGGCTTCATGCTCGACCTGCCGCCCAGCTTGTAAAAATAACGACGAGATGCGACTGTGATGTATTTATTTCAAAAGATGAAATGGAAGTAAACGCAAAGTCCATAATGGGTGTTATGATGCTTGCCGCTGAGGTTAATTCCGAAATAATAATAAAATGTACCGGTCCCGATGAAAATCTATGCATGAATGAGTTAAAAGAGCTGGTCAAAAATAAATTCTATGAAGAATAATATCAGATGAATAAAAAGGTTAAAGAAAAAGTATTGAAAGGAGTAGCTGCGTCACCCGGAATAGCGATAGGTACGCCGTTCAACTATGTGCACGAAACTTTAAATGTATCAAGAGAAACGATATCTGATCATGAGATTGAGGCTGAAATAATTAAATACAAAGCGGCTTTAGAAAAAACTAAAACCGATATTGTTGAAGACAAAAAAAACGCAGCGAAGAGGGGCGGGCAGGAAGCAGCTAAAATTTTTGACGCACACCTCCTTATAATTGACGATCAGGTTCTAATAGATGAGGCTGTTTATTTTATTTCTTCTCACAATGTTCAGGCTTCTTACGCTGTAAGCAAGATCATGAAAGATTACCAGATGGCGTTTGAAAAACTTCAGAATCAATATTTTTCACAAAGAGCTTTCGATATAGAAGATGTCTGCAGAAGAATAATAAAAAATATGTCTTCAGAACTTGACCATGTTGACCTGTCAACTGTACTTAAGGGAAAACAAATAGTAATTTCGAACAATATTTTCCCGTCGGACACTCTTAATTTCAACAAAGATCTTATACTTGGCATTGTTACGGAATCCGGCGGTAGCACCAGTCACGCCGCTATTCTGTCAAAGTCACTTGAAGTTCCGGCTGTTGTAGGCGTAACGGGGATAACAAAATATATGAATAAGATATCTCTTATGATCGTTGACGGATTTACGGGAAAGATCATTATCAATCCCAAACCTTCGACTTTTGAAACCTACAAGATAAGGCAGCACGAGGAGCAGAAACAGGTGGAAGAGGATCTTAAGTATTCTAAAATGCCTTCAGTGACTCTGGATAACCAAGCAATCAAGATCCTGAGCAATATTCAATCAACTCTCGAGATCGACAGCGTTATCAAATGGAACAGCGACGGAGTAGGTTTGTTCAGAACCGAGTTCCTATTCGAAAGCAGCCTGTCTATCCTCTCTGAAGACGATCAGTTCAAGATTTATGACGAGGTTTCTGAAAAACTCTACCCCAGAGATGTAACTATCCGTCTTCTCGATATCGGCGGCGATAAGCTTAATGACAAAATGTCAATAAAGGAAGACAACCCTTTTATGGGTGTAAGAGGAATGAGACTCCTTTTTGACCATCCGGATCTTTTGAGAGCGCATCTTAGAGCCATACTGAGAGCTTCGGCAAGGAACAACATTTCAATAATCATACCTTTTGTCGCAAATTTAACTGAGATCACAAAAACAAAAATGCTGATCGAGAGAACGAAAAAAGAACTTGCTTCAGAAGGGTATCCTTTTAACGATAAGATCAAAATAGGAATAATGATCGAAATACCTTCTATCGTTATGATATCGGAAGCCGTAGCTGAAAAAGTCGATTTTTTCAGTATAGGCACAAATGATCTTACTCAATATCTACTGGCTGCTGACAGGGGCAACGAAAGGGTCAGCAATATCTATGACTCATTCCATCCTGCTGTAATTAAAATGCTGGACATCACAATAAGATCCGCCAAAAAGAAAAATATAGATGTCGGGCTATGCGGGCAGATGGCCGGTTACCCGATCGCGATACCTCTTCTTATCGGTCTGGGTTTAAGAGAATTGAGCGTCACTCCTTTTCTTGTGCCTGTCGTCAAAAAGATAATCCGGAGGCTGGATTCAAAAAAATGCAGGATCCTTGCGGATAACTGCCTGAAAGTAAGCACTTCGAGATCGGTATCGTCACTTCTGTCGGATTTCTTTGAAAAAAATATAGGCGAAAATCCTCTTCAATAAAAAAAGCGGGTCACTCCCGCTTTTTTTTATACACTGTGTATTGACATTTTAAAAATTCCTTCTGCAGCCTCCAGTACACATTCACTCAGTGTCGGATGTGAATGCACCGCATTTATGAGCTTATGAAGAGACATCTTGTTTTCCTTTATTATCACAAGCTCCTGAAGAAGGTCTGATGCGTGCGGACCTATTATGTGAGCTCCGAGCACCTGTTCTCCTGTAATGTCAGTAAGTATCTTTACGAATCCGTCGGTCTCTCCCATACCTTTCGCCTTTCCGCTTGCAGCGAAAGAAAATCTGCTTACTCTGAATTCAGTATTACTTGCTTTAAGATCCTGCTCTCTGCTTCCGAAGGACGCTATCTCAGGTGTTGTAAAAATAGCGGACGGTATCGAGCTGTAATCAAGTTCCTTTTTAATTCCGGCTATATGTGATACCGCAGTAATTCCCTGCGCAGAAGCAACATGTGCCAGCATCATTTTGCCTGTAATATCTCCGATTGCATATACATTCGGTATGTTTGTCTGCATATATTCATTAATCTTTATAAATCTTCCGTTTTCGAGCTCCAAACCAAGCCTGTCAATTCCATTTCCCTTTATATTTACCGACCTGCCCCCTGCCGCAAGAATTTTAGTAAATACTTCTTCTGTTCCGTCGCTGAATTTTACACGGATCTCTTCATCTTTCAGAATTGTCACTTCTTCAACTTTTGTTTTTAATTTAAATTCAATACCTTTTTTCTTGAACGCTGTCTGTAAAGTTCTTGAAACCTGATTATCCTCTGTAGGAATCAGATAATCAAGCATTTCCACAATCGTTATTTTTGTTCCGAGCTCGTTAAATATTCCCGAGAATTCACATCCGACAACTCCGCCGCCTATTACAAGCATTTTTTCCGGAACTTCCTCCAATGAAAGTGCATCATTACTGGTAAGTACATTTTTGTGATCAATATTGAAACACGGTATATTCAAAGGTTCTGATCCTGTAGCAAGAATAATATTCTCTGCGGTTATCTTTCTGCCTGAAACAGTTGTGATCTCATTTGCCCCTGTAACAGAGCCGGATTCTCTTACTATTTCTATTTTCCTCAGTTTGAAAAGCTTGTCCAGACCCTGAACGAGACTCTCCACGATCTCCTGTTTCCTGTGCATGATTTTCTTAAGATCGAACCTTATATTATCCACACTGATCCCGAACTCGTCGCTTTTTTTAATTTTATCAAGTACATCAGTACACGATAGGATCGCTTTTGTGGGTATGCATCCCCAGTTTAAACATGTGCCGCCGAGTTTATCTTTCTCGATTATTATAACACTCAATCCGAGCTGAGAAGCCCTTATCGCGGCTGTATAACCTCCGGGACCTCCGCCTAATACCGCAACTTTATAATCCATAATACTCCTTTTTCAATAAAAAAAGGCTACGGAAAACCGTAGCCTTTTTCTTGTTCTATCGTTGAAATTACTTTACTCTGAATTCGATTCTTCTGTTCTTAGCTCTGCCTTCTTCAGTTTTATTATCCGCAACAGGCTTTTCTTCTCCGAAACCTTTTGCATTCAGCTGGTCTTTCGGAATTCCGAGATTGCTTATCAGATAATTCATAACTGTTTCGCAACGTTTCTGTGAAAGGTTTTTATTGTAAGCTGCAGAACCCTGGCTGTCAGTATGACCCTCGATCTGTATCTTGATGCCCGGGTTGTCTGTAAATATAGCTTTTACCTTGTCAAGCGAAGGATAAGAAGACTCAACGAGATCTGCTTTACCAGATTTGAAGTAAACATTCTCAAGAGTAATAGTATCGTTTTTCTTAAGAATTATCTTGTCCGGGCAGCCATCTTCGTCTTCGAATCCGTTGAAGGCTTCAGCTTCATTAGGACACTTGTCGGCTGCATCCAGTATGCCGTCTTTATCGTTGTCAGGATCAGGACAGCCTTCTTCGTCCTCGAATCCGTCTTTGTCTTCAGCTTCGTTCGGACATTTGTCGATCAGATCATAGATCCCGTCGCCGTCAGTGTCAGGACATCCGTTGTATTCTTTTAGGCCGTACACATTTGGACATTTATCGTCAACATCAAGTATCCCGTCTTTATCGTTGTCAGGATCAGGACATCCGTCTTCGTCTTCGAATCCGTCTTTGTCTTCCGCGTCATTAGGACATTTGTCCTTTATGTCTTCAATTCCGTCTTTATCATTGTCAAGATCAGGACATCCGTCAATGTCTTCAAATCCGTCTTTATCTTCCGGAACCTCAGGGCATGCGTCTTTCTTATTAGGTATGCCGTCCTTGTCCTTGTCCGCGCCTTCTCCCCAGAGAGAGAAATTAAGACCTGCATCAAAAGAAAGATTGTTATGAAGATCTTTACCCGAGCTTTCGAAATTATCTATCTCGTTGATAGCAAGTATATGTCGTGCGTCGATTCTGAAAGCGCCCCACTCCAAAAGGAAATACTTGATACCGAATCCGTAATTCAGCAGTGGATCAATATTGCTGTCCATATGCTGAATATCTATATTGTAAGCACCGCCGCCCAATGCCAGATAGGGATTTACCTGATCTTCGGGGAAAAAATTATAAAGAGCGTCAAGGTGGAAAGTCCAAAAATCCGCGTCCGTATTTGCCGGAATAAATCTTCCGCCCTGAGTTGTAAATTCTTCGCTGGTTTCTGTGTCAACATGACCGCCTGTAGCTTCTATACCCCAATTCTCTGTAATATTATAACCTAGCCTGCCGCCGAAATGAGCTCTGTCATCGAGATTTACATACAGGTTGTCCTGATAAAAATATACTCCCATGAACGGAGTAACATCTACCGAACGGACCTTGATCTCAGCACCCGCAGAAGCAATAAATGTCATTATGGCTAATATTGACATTCTGAAAACTGTACCCCTTATTCCCATTTAATCCTCCTTCAAATTCCTATTTTAAATTATTTGATTAATATTTAATCCGTAGCAAAAACATACTTTCCAAGCCTGTTCAAGCTAATTCTTTGAATCACTCTGTAAATATATAAACATATTTTAAAATGAACAAGCATTTTTTTTATATTTTATCATTAGATCCCATGAATCTGTCTGAATGCCTCGTACATCATTACCGCAACCGAATTGCATAGATTTATCGATCTTATTTTATCTGACATCGGAATCGTCAGCCCTCTGTTTCTATGAACAGAATGAAACTCTTCCGGCAGACCGCCTGTCTCTTTGCCGAAAATCAGATAATCACCTTTCTTGAATTCGACTTTATAAAATAATCTTTCCGCTTTTGTTGATGCAAAATAGAAATTCACATTTCTGTTCCTGCTGAAAAATTCATCCAGCGAACTATAGATCTCGTAATCCAATTTATCCCAATAATCAAGCCCTGCTCTTTTAAGCATTTTATCGGTTATCTTAAAACCGAGAGGCTCAATAAGATGAAGTTTTGAATTCAGCCCGACGCACAGCCTTCCGATATTTCCTGTATTATATGGGATTTCAGGCTGGTACAACACAATATTTAGAAAGTGATCTTGCATTTTTGATCAAAAAAAAAGGTCTTAAAAAAGACCTTATTCTGCTGTTTCTATCTTTTCGATAGCAACAAATTGTCTGCCTTGGGCTTTGGTTAAAAATTTTACCTTTCCGGTTTCAAGAGCAAATAAAGTATGATCTTTTCCTATTCCGACATTCAGACCGGGATGAAATTTTGTACCTCTCTGCCTTACTATTATCGAGCCTGCCTGAGCCAACTGACCGCCGAACAGCTTTACGCCAAGTCTTTGCGCATTACTGTCTCGTCCGTTCCTCGAACTTCCGACCCCTTTCTTATGAGCCATATCCGCCTCTTTATATCAATTATTAATTACTGTTTATCTGCTTTACTTTGATGACCGACAAGTATTGTCTGTGGCCTCTTTTAACTTCGTAGCGTTTTCTTCTTTTCTTTTTAAAGACGATAACTTTCTTATCCTTTTTATTCTCAAGTACTTCAAAAACAACTGAAGCTCCTGAAATAAAAGGATTTCCGAAATTAAGATTTCCGCCCTCGCCAAGTGCCAGCACTTTTGTTATAGTAACACTTTCGCCCGTTTCCGCATTCAGTCTGTCAACCTTTAGAACTTCGTCCTGTTTGACGATCTGCTGTTTTCCCGATATTTCAATTACTGCGTACATTATTCGCTCCGCCGCTCGTTAATTTTTGAACTTGCAAATATAATTTAAACAAACTCTCTTGTCAAGCGATTAATTTTCAATTTTAAACAAATAATTCAGTTGACAATTATACAGCTGAGATTTATATTTATCGTTTCGGAAAATCAGCCTTCGGGCGATTTAACCGGGAATAAATTACGAATGCTATTTCTTACTAGTACGGAGGTTTAATTCTTTATGAAAGAGCACAACAACATGATCAGATGGATAATATTCGCTATTTTGTTTTCTTGGGCAATCTATGCGCTTATTCCCACTTATCAAACTTATTTCTCGGCAGAAAAAAACACTGTCGAAAAGATCAAAATCAAGTCCGACCTTTCCAAAGCTTTAGCAAAGCAACAAAGAGGCGAGGATATTACGGGGTTGGAGAGTAATCTAATTAAAACTTACGGCGATAAGGCTGATTATCTGTCACTGGCACCCGAAGAGATCGAAAAACTGGCTGCTTTTGAAAAACAGAATCTAAAAAGTCTTGCTTTGGGTCTTGACCTTCAGGGCGGTATGCACCTTGTGCTCGAGATTGATTATGACCAACTTCTTAAAAATAAAGCGCTGAAAAAAGACAAGCAGCTCGAGGATATTCTTGCAGCCGCTAAATCAAAGGCCGGTTCAGATAAAGAGATATACCTTGCTGAAGTAAAAAACGCTTTCTCCGAGAAAAATATTCCGATGAATAATTATTTCGGCCGGTCAGGCGAATCTGATGAGAAAATTCTGGCTACTCTTGACAGTGCCGCGAAAAAAGGCATTACGACTACTCTTGAAGTTTTAAGGAACAGAATAGACCAGTTCGGTATAGCGGAGCCTTCTATTCAGCCGAGAGGAAAGCATCGTATCGTAGTCGAATTACCCGGAGTAAAAGACGAAGAAAGAGCTACAAAACTTGTAAATCAGGCTGCTTTTCTTGAATTTAAGATCGTTGCCGACAATGAGATACTTCAGCAGAAAATAAATGATATAGATCTGGTTCTCAAGAATCAGAATGATTATTTAGAGTCAAACGCTATATCTACAGACTCGGCAGCCGTAAGCAAAATTGAGACTCCTGCAGCGACTGAAGCTAAAACTGACACTTCCAAAGCGACAGATGCGACCAAGCTTTTCTCTGATTCCACGGCAGATACCACCACGGCAGCTGCTACTGATGAAGAGCTGGCAAAAAACAATCCTTTTAAATCACTTCTTATCGGAGGACAGAGGGGCGAGATACTAGTAAAAGGCAAGAACAAACTTAAAGTCGAAGAGCTTCTTAAAAACGACAATGTAAGGAATATTCTGGGAAATCACGAATTCGTGTGGAAAAATAAACCGGATGTATATAATAATGAAGAGTACTACGAAATTCTTCTTGTTGATAAAAAAGCCTCTCTCGACGGAACTTCTATAGTTGAGGCTTCAGCGAATCTGGCAGGCGACAATTCGGCTACCGGAGGCTGGGAAGTTCCTTTTGAACTGAACAGGGACGGGGGAAGGGTATTCGCAGAAGTCACCGGAAAAAATGTCGGTAAAAGACTGGCGATTATACTCGACAACAAGCTTTATATGGCACCGAATATTCAGGTAAGAATTCCCAACGGAAGAGGTGTGATAACCTTAGGGGGGGGAACTGCCGAAGAAGCCAGAGACATGGCCATTGTATTAAAGGCCGGCGCTCTTGAAGCTCCCCTTGAAATTATGGAGAAAAGAATAATCGGACCTTCTCTGGGAAGCGACGCCATAAGCAGTTCTGTCAAAGCCTCAATCGTAGGAGCTTCGCTTGTTGTTATATTTATGATCGCTTTATACAAATTAAGCGGCCTTTTTGCCGTAATAGCGTTACTTTTAAATACGATATTCACGCTTGCTTCTCTAAGTTATTTTAAAGCTACTCTGACCCTCCCCGGTATCGCCGGAATAGTTCTTACCATCGGTATGGCCGTTGACGCAAATATTATAATCTTCGAGCGTATCAAGGAAGAACTGGGTGAAAAAAACACGATTCTTTCAGCTTTGAATGCAGGATATGACAGAGCTTTTGTAACTATCTTCGACTCGAACCTGACAACATTCATAGCCGGTATTACTCTTTATCAGTTCGGAACCGGTCCTGTTAGAGGTTTTGCTCTGACTCTTATGATCGGTCTGATATGGAACATGTACACTGCTGTTGTAATGACAAGGCTGCTGACAGACCTGTTTATGAAGAAGAACGCAAAATCTATAAGTATATAAGCTTCCGTAATCAAAGGAGAAATAAAATGGCTTTAAAAACAAAATTCGATTTTATGAAATTCAAGATGACCGCTCTATTGATCTCGGCGTCTGTTATCGTAGTCGGATTGCTCTTTATCGTAATGCAGAAAGGTCTGGATTATAATATTGAATTTAACGGCGGGTATCTGATGCAGGCCGGATTTTATGAAAAAGTGGACATTTCAGATATAAGGAACGCATTTTCAGCTGGAGATTTCGCCGGTATTGAAATACAGGAATTCAGCGATCAGAATACAGAAAAATTCGGAACTGAAGTGGTGCTCAAAGTAGAAACCGCTCAGCAGGATATTAAAACTCTCGAAAAAAACATAACTGAAGTCCTTAACACAAAATTCGGAAAAGATAAGTATGAAGTAAGGCAATCCACTAGCATCGGACCCAAAGTGGGTGACGAGCTGAAAAGTTCAACAATGCAGGCGATATTCTGGACGGTTCTCCTCATACTGTTATATATTACTATAAAATTCCAGTTTAAATTTGCTGTTGCGGCTGTTATAGCCCTTGTTCATGATATTACAATAACTGTCGGAGTACTTTCAATACTCGGCTTCTTCTTCGGCTATGAAATCTCCCTTCCAGTTATTGAAGCTCTTCTGACTATTCTCGGTTATTCCCTAAACGACACTATTGTAGTTT
>CALMWI010000176.1 GCA_937873545.1 uncultured bacterium
CCAATGTTATGGGATGTTTGTAATTTCACTGGATTACATGATCACAACGAATTATATTAAAGAAACAAGAGTAAAAATACAAGATGTTTTTTAGATCTTTTAGAATAGATTGATTTTAACGATAAAATTTTGTATATTGCCGTAAACTTAAAAGGGTACGGAATGCCTAAACTATATGAATATTTCGGGTTGGTTATCATGTTCTACTCGAACGAACACGAGCCAATACATGTTCATTGCAAATTTCAAGACAAAGAAAACAAAGCTGAAATAGTTTATAAAGACGGAAAATTTGTTTAAGTTAGAATATTCGAAGTTCCCGGAAAGGAGCAGTTGGATGCTCAAAATAAGAACAAGTTTAAAAAGCTGGTTGAAGCGTATCGGGAAGACATAGTAAGAAAATGGATTGATTTCTTTGTTTACAATATACCGGTTAACTGCGAAAAAATAGAAAAGAAGGTCTGATTATGGTAATTTCGATAGAGAAAGCAGTATACAGGGGAGATTATAAAATAGAATTTCTTTTCTCTGACGGCGTTAGAAAAATTATTGATTTTGAAAATTTTTTACGAAATTCAAGAAATCCTATGAGTACAAAGTATCTAAACAAAGACCTGTTTGGATCTTTTACGATTGAATACGGAGATATTTCGTGGAACGATTTTGAATTATGCTTCCCGATCTGGGATATTTACGAAGGCAGAATATAAGCTCAGCAGCTTTTTTATACTAAGAACCAGTCTAAATTACACATTGCCCGTAACGGTCGGCTATACGTTATGTGAGATATAACCGAAACGTTTGAGCACGATTTAGTTGGATATACGTTACATGATATATAGCTTTCCTTATATATCCAGGTTGTCGGGCGGACTGGCAATTTTTGCATCCTTTAAATTATTTAAAGAATTAGTATTATAATCTTTGATTATAGTAATAACAAGATTATTTTTTTATTTTATTTCCAGCCGTAAGGGATGGGCAGAAGTTTTGATTCAAACGGGTTTTCCAAACTGTCAGCAAGTTCGTGAAAAAAATCTATTCCTGTAAGACTTTCAACGCTGTCGATGCTAACAGTGTATTTTTCAAGATCTGTGCTTTGTGATTCCATGTCGAGAACGAATGCGAGCGGATGAAAAGTCTTCCCCTTTCTGAGTATGGCGATTTTATAAAACCCGTCCGGGATCTCAACTCTCTTTTTTAATAGATCGATTTCGTCATCAAAATAAGGTCCGGTGATAATCCATGTTTCATCATAACGCATGGTGAGATCGTCAACAGCTCTTTCAAGATTGTTCCAGGTCTCACGGTTAAAATCCTGTTTCTGGGGTGATATATTTGTAAAAAAGCATGATTCAAGCTCGCATTTTTTGCTTCTGCCTTTCATGTCAGCCTGACGGGCAAGATGCCCTCTGTCGTATCCTGATTTTGTATAATCCTCATTAGCCGCCTGAAGATCTTTATCTAGCGAAGGATCGGGCGCGAATTTTCTTTCTTTGAGGAATTTCTGACCCTTGAGGTATTCTTTTTTAAGGTTATAGCTTACCCACAGCGGATTGAGTTTCACAGTGTCGTAGCCTGAAACAAATCCCTCATATTCAAAGATCATATCGTTTTCGCAAACCGGGTAGCCCCAGAGGATGTGTTTCTGTTTTGAATCAGAAATATCCATTTCTGAAAGTTTCTGTTTTTCAAGCCGGGGTTTGTAAATAAAAAAATACCACAGCATAAAAATTATCAGTATTATTAAAAATATTTTTAATTTAGTTTTAAATCTCATTTTGTACCGCTAGAACTCTAACAAATATCCTCATCCATTTTCTTCCTGATTGATGAGACTGTATCCTGCATGAATATTCGTTTTCAGATTTAAATTTATTTTCTTCAATTAATTTATCAAGTTTTTCAACCGCGGTTTCACCGCTGTTATCCGAAAATGCGAGAAATATCCTTCCTCTGTTCGAAAGTCTCCGCTTTGCCTGCATAAGAAATCTTCCGACAGTTTTCTGATCCTTATCATTCAGTGCAAGTTCACTGCGGTTATTTGAAACCGAATCTATCCAGGGTGGATTAAAAATTATAATATCATATTTATCTTCAGTATGCTCGAAAAGATCTCCCGATCCAAGGCAGGTTATTGCGTTATTTTCAGTCCTGCAGGTCAGTCTGTTTTCTGTTTTATCAAAATGTACGTTCTTATTTTTTTCAATATTTCTTATTGACGAAGCTAAAGCTTCCGGAAGAATATCTGAGAAATATATTTTTGATTGTTCAATTGATACATCCGCCAGAAGTGTAAGCACCCCGGATCCGCAGCCCATATCTATTACTTTCAGATCCTTTTTTATTTGTAAGTTTTCAAACGCGGATTTAAAAAGCTCTGTAGTTTCCTGCGATTTCGGTAAAAGAACATTTACTCCGGTCGAAATATTCATTTTTAAAGATCTTATCTCGATTTTATCTCTTAATGAGCTTTCGAGTTCAAGATAAAAATTATATGGTAGAAGAAATTCAATATTCTCAGGAGCTAAATTCGGATCTTCACCGCAGAATGAGGCAAGATAGGGTATGGATATTTCTTCATCATCGAATGAAATCAGTCTGTTGTTCTTTGAGATCACGAGCAGCCTGTTAAACAGATCGGTCTTTATTTTATCATGCTCTCTTTTTCTGTTCCTTGAGAAATCTTTAGAATTTATTCTCTGAAGCTCTTCAAAAGGAATAAGTTCATCTATCCGTTTAAGGATTTCCTTATATGTTTTGTCAGCGAATTTTTTCTTTGAATCGGTAATGACTATAAATTTTCCGGCTTTGATATCCTTAAAAACCTTATTTAAATTTATTATTTCATCCGATTCGTAAGTTTTGAAAGAAGATTCCACGGAAATCAGCTGAATAAAGAGTTCAGGTATGAAATATAATCTGTCTTTAACTTGTATCTGTTGCATTTCAGCCTTGTTTTTTTTGAAAGATAATTTAAAGAAAATGTTTAATCAAGCGTAAAACTTCAGAACTGTAATATTGCTTAAAGTAAAACTAATATTTATATTTATAAACTATGATACGAAATAAGAAACAAATATGGTTCTATTTAGTTTTTCTGATTATGCTTTTACAATCCGGTGTATTTTGTCAGGCTGAAGAAAACTATCCTAGGATCGGAATAGCGTTATCTGGCGGGGGAATTAGGGGTGTAGCCCATATCGGCGTTCTCAGAAGGCTTGAGGAAGAGGGAATAAAGATTTATATGATATCGGGTTCAAGTATGGGAGCTTTGATCGGTAGTCTTTACGCTTTGGGATATGATACTTATGAGATCGAAAGAATTATCAAAGAAGCTGAGACAAAAGAAGTATTCTCTAATAAACCTGACAGAGATTATACTGAAAATTACCTGAAGAAAACATCCGACAGAACAGTTATCGAGCTTGAAATGACAGACGAGGGTATTTATCTTCCCAATGCTTTGAATAACGGGCATAAGATATTAAAAAAACTCAGAAAATATATGCTTACTTCCGAGTACTATGAAAAGAATTTTGATGAACTTAAATACAAACTTCGAGTGGTCTGTTCAGATATCCAGAGCGCGGGCAAAGTCGTATTTAAAGAAGGCGATCTTCCGATGATAATTTTAGGTTCTATGTCATTTCCCGGACTTTTCAAACCTGTTGTCTATAAAGAAATGCGTCTTCTTGACGGCGGACTTACAGACAATATTCCGACAAGTGTACTTGAGAACTGCGACTTTATTCTTGCGTCGGATACCACTCATGACACTCCTACAAAAGATCAGGAGTATAATTTTATAGAGCTTCTGGACAGGATCTCCGTAATGATGACTAAAACAAATACCGACCAGAGTCTGTCGCTTGCCAATGTTGTATTTAAACCACAGATCGAAGATATATCGCTGACTGAGCTGGAAGATCCTGATTCATTGATTAAAATCGGATATATGGAAGCGGACAGAAAGATTGACGAGATCAGAAAACTGATAAATTTCAGCACTTACGAAAAAAAATCAGATGATGATTTCGGATTATTGAATATTGAGATAAAAGGTAATTCGATATTTTCAGATCAGGAGATAGCATCTGAGACCGTAGGAATAATCAATGCGGTCGATATGGTCAGACAAGTCGAAAGAAAGTACAGAAAAAACGGATATATCATGGCGAAAGCCGAAATAATAGAAGGTGCGGAACGGGATACATTAGCTATTTCGGAAGGCGTATTGAAAAGAATCGATATAATCGGTGACTACTCAACAAAAAAAAGTTACATCAGAGAAGAACTGGCGATCTCAAAAGATAAGATATTAAGGCTGACAGATATAGAGGGAAGCGTGGATAATCTGTACGGCACTGGTCTTTTCAGCAAAGTTAACTACGAAATTAATTATCAGGAAAGCAAAGTAATAATTTATGTAGAAGAACAGCCTTATTACATTGTAAGACTGGGCGCTAATTATCAGACAGACCGGGGATTTCTAGGACTTGTAGAGCTTGCCAACAAAAATCTGCATGGAAAAAGAGCAGAAATCTATGGGGGACTCACATACGGCGAGAAATTCAACAGGATAGAGTTTTCGTACTATAATCCGTTCTTAAAAAGATCTTCTCTTTTTTTTGAGATACTTCCGTATTACCAGATGAAAGAAAGAGAATTTTATACACAAGCTCATCAGAAGATCGAAGAGAACACATCAAAAGAAGAACGGGTCGGAGCGAATTTCAATCTCGGATTTCAGCTGTTCGACAATTATCAGGGTACGGTTTCGTTAGGGCAGGAATACATTGATTATATCGGTATGTACGGCCATAAAACTTCAGGGATATTCAGAATACTTGCCGACAGCAGGAACGATCTTATCATTCCTTCAAGAGGAGTATATTTTACATGGAATATGGAAACTGGTATAGTCGGAGAAAGTATTTTTGATTTTAAAAGTCAGGAAAAATATCAAAAGATATGGTGGGAATTTTCTGTTTACAGTAATGTCAAGAACATATTGAATTACGAGGCGGGTGTGTGCGGCGGTACCGGGGATAAGCTCGTACCGGTGACAGAAAAGTATTATATCGGCGGAATAAAATCTGTTCCGGGGATATTTTATGAAGAATACCCATCCACTCAGTTTGTCAGGTTTAAATTCAGGCAAAATCTGCTGATAAATAAAGCTACTATATTCGACACTTATATAACTACGGGCTACTATTTTAACGGTTTCTGGAATGACCCGGAGATAGAATGGGATTACAAAGATTTTCTTAATTCTTTTTATCTCGGACTGACTCTGAATTCAACATTCGGACCAATAGAAGCCGGATGGGGTGTTACAGCCGGGAATGGTTCGATCGAGAAAAGCAACCGGATCTTTTTATCTTTCGGCTATCCGATTCAATAAAAAAAGATGTTAAATATTTTATATTTTTCTATTGACAATAGTTGAACTATATCTATATATTCGCAAGGAAAAAAACCGGGCGGAAGGAAATTAGAATAAGGATAAGAAATGGTAGATTTTGACATTGACGAGATAATAAGGGCGATGCACGAAAAAGCGGAAGACATCACTTATTATCTTAATAAAGAGACCGGCGAGATAGTCTATATAGATGAGAATATCGCTACAGGTGTTGAAGATGAGTACGAACAGACACTTACCGCTCTTGAAGAGTGGAGCACAGATATGGAAGACGACGATATGTATCATGAAAAGATATATTCCCCTAATGAAGAGGTTGATGAAAAAGAACTCATAAAAAGGATAAGATTTATTAAACAGGACGATTATGAGCCTATTCCTACATTAACTATTCTTGAAATAAAAAAAATAATTGAACAATACATGGACTCGGTAAAAGGATTCAATAAAGACCTCAAGGTCACAATTAAAACATCAATATCCAACCTGAATAATTTGGAAGAGATCGAGGAAGTTTTAATAAAGCACATCGGCGACAAGGAACGGTGGGATAATTACTATCAGACCGTGATAAGAAATAAAGTGCAGAACTGGCTCAAGGGCTTGGGATACGATTCATAATTTTTTTGTATTTTATTTATCAAAAATTATTTATAATACGGTATGTTATATGACAAAGATATAAATACCGCTGCTGAGACCGTCTTAAAAGGCGGTATCGTTATTATACCCACAGACACTATCTACGGTTTTTCATGTGATCCGAGAAATGAGCATGCGGTCGGCAGGATAAGACAAATTAAAGCTAGAGACTCAAAACCGTTTATAATACTGGATTCATCTTTAGAAAGGATCCAGGGGAAGTATTTTAGCTCTGATAATTTTATAACGGAAGTAATAGAAGTCATGCTTCAAAAAAAATTATGGCCGGGAAGGATCACAGTGATCGCCGATAAAAGCAAAGATCCCGAAATTCATTTTTTAGATGAACTTGATAAAATTGCCGTTCGATATACAGACAATAATGTGGTAGAAGCCATTTGTGATAAGATCGGTTTCGGAATCGTGAGTACGAGCATAAATATTTCGGGGGAACCGGAGATTTACGATATCGATATTATCAGAGCCGGTTGGAGCGGCAGAGCGGACTTTATACTTGAGAGAAGCATATCGGGAAAAAAAGCGTCAACTATAATTGAACTGATCTCAGACGAAAGGAAGATCAGATTTCTAAGGGAGCCGGACAAAGAGTCAGCGGAAAAAATAAAAAGAATTGTTTCAGACAGGTTCGAGATATGTCGCTGATGATATATTCCCAATATACAAAGCCTGAAGGAACGATCAAATTTGACGATCTGGTCATAAACGCAAAGAAAAAAGGGATCAAATACCTTTCTCTGACCGATCACGGGAACTTTTCAGGCATAACTGAGTTTTATTCGAAATGCCTTGATTCCGGGATCAAACCGATAATAGGCATGGATCTTTTCGCCGAGCTCAAAAACGGAAAATTTGTAAGAGTTCAAATATTTATCAGGAACTTCGACGGTTATAAATGCGCTGTTAAATTAGCAGAAAAGATCAGGATCAGGGGCAAAATCCATACATGTTCGATCGAAGATATTTCTAATCTTAAAAATTGTTTCTTATGCCTGAGCTGTTATAAAATCGATCTCATATCGATTCAGACAGAGATCGAAACAGATTTCTACTATATCCGCGATCAGATATCCGAAAAAGTTAAAGAGAGCGGTGGGATTTTCTATCATATTCTGTTCGATGAAGATCCGGATAACGAGAACATATCAAAAAAACTTCTTTCATTTCATACTGAAACCGGAGCTTTACTTCTTGCCGCGAATCCTGTTTACTACTTAGAAGAGGGCAGTCATAAAATAAAAGAAATGGGCGCCAGAATTTCAGGCGAGAAATGTTGTGAAAAACAGTTTAGGAACCAGTACCTGGGATGCACAGATTTTTTCTCTGAAAAATTTCCGTCTTCCGCGCTGGAAAACAGAGAAAAAATATCACGGTCTTGTCATTTTATAATTGAAGAGGCGCCGGTAAAATTTCCTCTGTTTAAATTAGTAAGTAAGATTGAATACTCCTGCTTTGAGACTCTTAAAGAGAAAACATACAGACTGTTATCTGAACGGGAAGAGGAAGTAAATGAGATCATTTTTGAAGAGCTTGCTTATATACGAAAGTATAATATTTCAGACATTATTCTTTTTCTGATCGAAGTAAAAAATGATTTTTACGAAAAA
>CALMWI010000177.1 GCA_937873545.1 uncultured bacterium
TGAACAATATCAGACAAATAACAGGATGGAAAGAAAACAAGAAATACTTCTCCCAGACCGCAGACATAGACATGAACATTGACCCATGGAATGCAGAACCTTACTGGCAGCCTATAGAATATTTTACGGATAACTATTATGGCGGTGATTTTAAGATTTCTAATCTTGTTGTTTACGATACCGAAAAAAGTAAAGTCGGCCTTTTCAGAGATACTGACGGGGCATCAATATCGGATCTGGTCTTTGAAAATGCAGGGATCGTCGGTTCTTACACAATAGGATGCGTAGCGGGTTCGGCTGTTTCAAGTATTATAAAAAATGTTTCAGCTACAGTAAAAAATTCTGGGAACGCGACTGTCGGAGGCCTGGTAGGCAGTGCAGAATCGACATCTTTTGATAATTGTTCCGTAACCGGAGAAATTACGTCGTCAAACACATCCGGGGGTTTAGTCGCCAGACTGGAGTTCGGATCTGTAAAAGGTTGCACCTCCGATATAATATTTTTAGGTACAGTATCGTACGCGGGAGGATTGATTGGGAAAATTATCGGAAGCAGCATTACAAGTTCGTCTGCAGTGTGTACTATGACCGGATATTCAGGTTTAGGAGGACTTATCGGTATTGCTGACGCTTATTTCGGTTCAGGAACTTCCGTAATTACAAAATGCTATTCGAAAGGTTCGATCGAGGGCACTTATTATTTGGGAGGTTTCATAGGTCAGGCTAAAGAAAGTTTCAATATTGAAGAGTGCTATTCGTTTACCAATATTAAAGGAAGCGGCAGCTATATCGGAGGTTTTTGCGGAGATTCTTATGGTTTTGGTGCAGAAATAATAAACTGTTATTCTAAAGGATTTGTAGATGCCTCCGGTCCTTTGAATAGTGTGGGTGGATTTTTGGGTTCTGTTTCCGACACTGCTGTGTCACGCTCATACTGGGACATAGAAACCAGCGGACAGACAAATTCTATTGCCGGTGTAGGCAGAACTACTGAAGATATGACATATCCGCTAAACGACTACACATATTACAACTGGGATTTTGTGAATACATGGCAAATCGATCCGCTATTAAATGGCGGCTATCCGTTTTTAAAATGGCAGAATTTAACAGGGATTGAAGAAGAAATCACCGTCTTACCTGACGATTTGATCCTCGAGCAGAATTATCCGAACCCATTCAATCCAGTTACGAAAATATCATATTCTCTTCCGCAGGGATTCAGCGGTAATGTAAAACTTTCGATATATAACGCAAACGGTCAGCTTGTAAAAGAGCTTGTGAACGAAAAGAAAAGTGCTGGAATTTATTGGGTTGAATTGAACGCTTCCGATCTGAACAGCGGTTTGTATATCTATCGCATTGAAACGAGCAGCAGTTCTCTTTCTAAAAAAATGATACTGTTGAAGTGATATTTATATATTTATCCCAAATTGAAAACTTTCGTCTCGGCTGATGCATAGACTTCGCCGTCAATGAGAAGTTCGGCGTGAACAAAAATGAGTTTCCTTTTAACCTCGATCACCTTCGATCGAAGCGTGATCTCCCTGTCGGTAGGAACAGATTTTTTGAATTTGACATTCATTTCCGCGGTAACGCTTTTCAAAGTTATTTTTC
>CALMWI010000178.1 GCA_937873545.1 uncultured bacterium
TTGCATCTTTAGTTGCATTTAGAGGCTCATTTACTCCCTCATCCATTCCGCCATTAGCGCCATTAGCGCCATTAGCGCCACCAATTTTTAAATAACCAACAACATTATATCCGCCGAAGCGCTTTGACCCTTTGAACTCAATAACACCGCTGAGTTTGAGAATTTTAATATATCTGTCAAGCGTTCTCTCTGTAATGTTCAAACCTGCAGATATGTCAGATAATCTGCATCCGTGATTTTTTGCTATGAAATCTTTTACCTTTCTTACACCATCTGTAATTTCATCTGAAAGCTCCGTATAAATGTGATCCGGAGCCTTTTCATTGTATGAATCATTTGGAGAGGCAAATCTGAAGGGAATAATTGTCCTAAACATCGAATCTTCAATGAATTCCGCTTTTGCGCCTTTTGTATAATAGGGCATGTATTTTGTGATATTATATATTCCAGTGCCTACTTCTTCCACCCATGACAACTGAAGAAAAAACTTTGAAATTAAAGGATTCTTCTGGTGTGTAAGATAATTCCCCGTATCGATCTTTCCTATGTGTCTGGGATTGCAGGGATTGGTGAATTCAACACTATGCTTTGTAATCACTATCCTTGCCGGAAAGGGACTATAATACTCTCTATGAACTATCAGGTTAACAACTGCCTCTCTGAAAATCTTATTCCTCAGGCTCACCCTCTGCCCATTTTCAAAATAAAAAGGATCAGGAAGATATTTTTCAATAAAAGTCATTATCTCGGAATAAGCGTCTATCAGATTGATCCTAAAATCTTTTCTGTCATCAAACCTGTCAGTATCATTGATCTTTACTACAGCGTCAATTTTAAACTGAGGAATAATACTCTGAATTCCCAGTTCAGTCCCGAAAAGTAGAACAGCGGCTGCATAATATTCGATTTTCCCTGTGTCTTCGTTTTTTCTTGCAAGACCTGCCCGGAGCAATAAATCAGTATCGGTAAGTCCAGCCCATGGATGATCCTGTTTCAGATAAAGCAGCCTGTTACGCACTTTTTCGAATGTTGATCTGTCAAAATCGTTTTCGCCGATGTGTTCTACAATTCTTGTTTCTGAATAGTAACCGCTCTTTCTGTTACTTATTGCGGCTATTCTCTGCAGTTCTTTTATTTTAAAATCGCCGTCGGAACTTCTGTCGTAAACTATCCCTTTGAACCTGTGAACCTGAGATGACTCCGGTATGTTCAGGTAAATTATTGATTTTCCTTCGATCTCATATTTATGCGGGTCGAGTATAAAGGGCGGATCAACTATATCCGGATTGTTGGACATTGTGACGATATTGTTCATCATTCTGTCGATCCTGTTTTCTTCGATGCCGATGATCTTTCCGTCGTCATCAGCACCGATGATTATTTCTCCGCCTTCCCTGTTCAAAAACGCGCACACCGTCTCAAAGAGCGTGGCTGAGATCTCATCCCGAAATTTCTTAAATTCAAGCCTTTTGGATTCTTTCTGCTTAAGCAGAGATATGATCTTTTCAAGCCTCATTTAACTTTTTATGACCTTCCAATTACATTTATCAGCGTTAAATATAATACAGTTTAGTAATAAATCCAATAGCGTTTTACCCCTTCTTTTTCATCAACGATAAACCGCTTGACCTTGCCCTCTCAAAAGATTAAATTATACTGATAAAACAAAAAAGGCGTTATGGATCAAAAGAAGATGATAGCTCACTGGGTTAAATCGGCAGAAACTGACCGCACAGCGATGCAGCATTTATTCGAGAAAAAAGATTACAGCTGGACTCTCTTTGTGGGGCATCTTTATATTGAAAAACTTCTTAAAGCGTACTTTATATCGGTAAAAAATGAACAGCCTCCTTTTGTTCACGACTTGAACAGGGTAGCTGAAAAAGCAGGTCTTGAATTAACTGATGAACAAAAAAATATCTTAGACACTGTCACGACCTTTAATTTAAGAGCAAGATATTCTGATTATAAAGCGGATTTTCATAAGAAATGCACTCTGAATTTTACTCAATTATGGAAAACAAAGATCGAGGAGTTTGCGTCATGGATAAAGACACAGCATTTAAAATAGCGAAGAAATTCATAGAATATCTAAAAGAAAAGAAATATAAGATTAGCAGCGCCTATATTTTCGGTTCTTACGCAAAAGACAGCTTTGGAGAAGAAAGCGATATAGATCTGGCTATCATTTTAAAAAACTGCAAAAATACTTTCGACACTCAGGTTGATCTTATGATACTTAGAAGAAACTTCGATCTTAGAATCGAGCCTCACCCATTTAGTGAAAAAGACATTGACGGTAACGATCCTTTTTTGGACGAAGTCTTAAAAACCGGCATCAGGATATAAAATCCATCGACTTGAATAAAGTTTAGTAATAAATCCAATAGGCTTTTATTTCAGGCTGAAATTTTATTGCGGGTGCGGGCACTTTTAAAAAGTTGAGCCAGTGCGCGACGGTGCTTAATGTTCTGTTATTGACAGGCTGTACAAGTTTTTCCAAGTCTATGTCTAATGAAAGGTAAGCCTGATATTCGTCGTAATACTGATCTATGCTCAGTCCGGCCGCGAGACCGAGCCATTGCGGAAAGTACCTGACCGGAAAAGTGAGCCAGTAGGTCTGCCCCGGGTAGTCCTCGATAATATACTCCGGATCCCAAGAGAATTCTTCACCCTGATCTTTTTCTTTGTAGTAATATGACATCTTGATCTTATAATCCTGCAGGGCCGGATATTTGAGCTGAAGTGTTCTGTAACCCGCTCCCGCCGTTCCCGTGACCACATCCCAGATTGAAAATCCGTAAACCGGCGCGAAACCGTCCTTCACATCTATCATAAGCTGAATAAATGCGCTTGTTCCGAAGCTGTACCACAGCGCCTGTTCATGTTCTACATTCGACCAGATGAGCGAATTGTAAACCGCGTCATGGGCGACACAGCCTCCGTAGAAGTGTCCTATCTTGTCCATATTCCTTACATATTTCATATCCGAGCCGTCATCGAAATGAAAAGGTTCGTAGGTTCCCTTCCACCATGCGTTCTGAAGCACGAGGTATGAGCCTGCTGATATTGCCGCCGCCGATCCTGCCGCTATAGAGAGACGGGTATAGTTGACTTTTGAGCTGTCCTGTGCAGAGAGTGTCAATAAAGTTAATAATATTGAGAGTGCTGACCGTATATCCGTATTCCCTGTTGTTAAAGTTTTTACGCATTAAATATAATAAAGTTTAGTAATAAATCCAATAGAGTTTTAATTGTTATCCCTTAAAGTAATATACAAATCTCCATGCGGGGATCACCCTGATCTTACCCGTCCCGACCGGTATTGTTTCATCTTTGTTCAATGTAACGATCGTGCCTGAATTCAGTTTTAATTCCTCCATTGCTTCCGTCATAGCTGAAATTTCCCGCTTTTTCGTCTTGGGATCGGTCATAGATTCGCATACCTGAAACAGCATTTTTCTACCGCTTTTGTCAGTTATGATAAAATCAACTTCCTTTCCGCTTCGGCATTTGTAATAATATATGTTCTGAGCGTATCGCCTTAAAGAAATAAATACGAGATTTTCAAGCAGATGGCCTGAGTTTACAAGAATACCTGAGCTTACCGATCTTACGAGTGAATGATCTATACAATATATTTTCTTCGGATTTGTGTTCGATCTGGCTAACGATGCGTCAAATATCCTTACGGTAAAGAAGATATAAGCGTCTTCGAACCACTGAATATAGTCCGATACCGATGATTTAGATACTTTATGCCCCAGTGACTTCAGATAGTTCGTCAGATTATTCACGGAATAAAGCGAAGATGTATTGTCTGACAGCCAGTGAGCAAGGTCCGCAACGGCTTTGGGGTGAGAAATGTCGTGCCTTTCAATAAGATCCCGGAAAAGCATCGCGCCGAAGTATTCCTGATGTATTTTTATTCTTAATTTTTTTTCAGTCCCGGCAGTTTCAGGAAATCCCCCGGTTTCCATATATTCTTCAAAAGTTTTCTCTATGAGCATACGCGATTTCGCCGACATATCATCAGGCGCGGCGACACCTTTAAAGCTGAGATATTCCCTGAAAGAAAAAGGAAAAAGTTCCCATGATATAGCTCTTCCCCTCATCTGCGTGGCTACTTCTTTGG
Organism: uncultured bacterium; assembly: GCA_937873545.1. GTDB lineage: Bacteria > UBA4055 > UBA4055 > UBA4055 > UBA4055 > UBA12480. The sequence goes on from CALMWI010000178.1 coordinate 4,136, forward strand.
ATAGCATGCGCGCTGAAGAGCCTGTCAGATATATTTCACACTTTTCAGTACGGAGAAGCCTATCTATATAAGCTTCCCAGCCTGCGATCATCTGGATTTCATCGAAGAAATAATAAACGGTCGCGGTGTTCTTCTTTTCGGGATAAATCGTATAGTAAGCCTCCGTAATACCGTTCAAGCCGGCGGACTTTAATGTGTGAAGCCGTTCATCGAAAAAGTTCATATATAGAATATCGCTCTTAGTTACACCTTTATTAAGAAGATTTTCTATCAGTTGGAGCATCAGCGTTGATTTTCCCGAACGCCTTACTCCCATACAGACAGCAGCTTTTTTATGCACGGGTGTAATTTCGACATGGCGGGGTACTCCCGCATCGATATCGGATTGTTGAAAATCCAGGATCAGTTCTTTAAATAACTGCTTCATTATAACGGCCTCCGGTAATTTTTACTTCCGGTTAGTGGCTTATCCGGTAATTAAATTTACCGGTTTTCAATCCAATAAGCAAGAAAATAATAAACTTAAGTTTAGTAATAGATCCAATAGAGTTTTATTTTTGACTTTTCTCGAGAATCTTTATGATCCTCTGCGCGGTCTTCCCGTCCCAGTACTTTGGGACCGTACCCTTTTTAACGCGGCCGTCAAGTATATCTTTGATATGCTTTAAGATAAGCTTTTTATCAAGCTCTTTTATGAGTATGTTCGTGCCCTGCGTTACGGTTGAAGGCCTTTCCGTATTCTCCCTGAGTGTCAGGCACGGTTTGCCCAAGTAGGTCGTTTCCTCCTGTATCCCGCCTGAATCAGTGAGTAAAAATCTGCTCTCCTTCATCAGCTTCATAAAATCGAGATAGCCCAGCGGATCGGTCAGCTTTATATTTTCATTGTCGGTAAAACCTTTTAAAATGCCCATAGCTTCGAAATTTTTGAGCGTTCTCGGATGGATAGGAAATACCACTTTGAGCTGTTTTGAGACTGTTTTAAGCGTATCGACAAGTATTTTCGCGTTCTTTGTATCGTCAACATTTGAAGGGCGGTGAAGAGTAACGAGGCAGAATTCTTCTTTTTTTACGCCCAGCTCCTTCATGATCTTGGATCTATCAGCAGATTTAATATGATTTACAAGCGAGTCTATCATAACATTTCCGACATGGAACACCTTTGATTTGGGAACGCCTTCGTTCTTCAAATTTGTCATACCGCTCTCTTCAGATACGAAAAGATAGTCGGATACCACATCGGTCATGAGCCTGTTGATCTCTTCCGGCATCCTGCGGTCGAAGCTTCTGAGTCCCGATTCCACATGAACGCATTTTATGCCGAGTTTTACGGCCACGAGCGTGCAGGCTACCGTTGAATTTACGTCGCCGACGACGAGCACCATATCAGGCTTCTGCTCAAGGCAGACCTTCTCGAATTCCACCATGATCTTGGCGGTCTGTACCGCGTGGGAACCGCTGCCTACATTCAGGTAAATGTCGGGCATGGGCATCTTGAGGTCAATAAAGAACACTTTGGACATTTTTTCGTCATAATGCTGGCCGGTATGAACTAATATCGGTTGTATTTTTTTCGATTTGAGCATCAGGTTGTGTATGGGCGCGATCTTCATAAAGTTCGGCCTTGCGCCTACGACATTAATAATTTTCAATTTAAAATTCCCCCGTTTTTTTATTCGCTCCAGACGACCCTTTTGATATAATCTGTGTAGCTGACGATGATCCTTAAGACCTTATCGGACACATTCGGCAGCGAGTAATCATAAACCTGCAGAAGCGGCCCGTCCTCTCCCCTACCCTGAGTTTC
>CALMWI010000179.1 GCA_937873545.1 uncultured bacterium
TGATATACCGTTGCAAATTAGTTGTCCTATAATGAAGCAAAATATGAATTATTATACTGATGTTATCGATTGGGGAAAAACACATAGATAAAGTCCCTATAATGGTGTAAAAAGAAAAAGAGTCAAAAGTTCGAATTCTCGGTTAAGATAAAAGTGGAAAACAACTATCAAAACGAGAGGAAGAGAACAGATGACTCAAATCAATATTACACTGGAAACGGAACTCTTGCACGAACTTTTTACAAAAGACGGCAAAAATGATGCATTTTCAAAACTTCTTGAAACCATACTCAATCAAGTACTGATGGAGCAATCGAAAGAACAGCTCGGAGCAGCGCCGTATGAGAGAACCGAAGATCGAACGGCATACAGAAACGGGTTTCGTGAGAGAGAACTGACAACCCGAATCGGAACGATCACCCTGCGTATTCCGCGTCATCGAAACGGTGAATTCAGCACGACGATGTTTGAACGCTATCAGAGAAGCGAGCAGGCACTGGTATTGGCGATGATCGAGATGGTAATAAACGGAGTGTCTACGAGAAAAATCGAGGCGGTCACACAGGAACTGTGCGGAAGCAGTTTTTCAAAATCAACCGTCTCAAAGCTGTGTCAGAGTCTGGATCCGATAGTGGAAGCGTTCAGAAACAGGAAATTAAGTAAGAGCTATCCGTTTGTGATAGCAGATGCGATTTATTTGAAAATCCGTGAAGAAGGGCGTGTCCGATCCAATGCTCTTATGATAGCCATCGGAGTCAATGAAGAGGGGTATCGGGAAGTGCTCGGCTTTGAGATCGCGGACAGTGAATCCGAAATCGGTTGGGGAAATTTCTTCGCAAAGCTGAAAGAGCGAGGACTTGAAGAGGTCGATCTGATTACTTCGGACAATCACAAGGGATTGGTTCAGGCAATACGCAAACACTTCCAGGGGGCAGTCTGGCAGCGCTGTCAGACCCATTTTTCAAGAAATGTTCTGGATAAAGCCCCCAAGAAATATCAACCGGAGCTGAAAGATTCACTGAATCGCATCTACAACGCAAAAGATGAGAAGGATGCCCGAGAATTGCTTGCCAAAACGATACAAGAGTTTGAAGGGGTTGCTCCAAAAGCGAGCAGAATATTGGAAGATGGTTTTGATGATGTGATCGCTGTGATGTATCTGCCGGAGAAATATCGCAGAAAGCTGCGAACTTCGAATGGGTTGGAGCGGCTGAATGAAGAGATTCGAAGAAGAGACCGTGTCATCCGCATTTACCCGAACGAAGCGTCTGCGATCAGATTGATCGGTGCGCTGCTTATGGAAGTGGATGAGAGATGGACGAGCGGACGAAAGTACATGGACATGCAGGCTTACCTTGATCCTTCATCTGATAAAACAGACCCAGATCAAGCGGCCGCTTGATCTGGGTCTGATCGAGAATCGAATTTACACACTCTTTTGGACTTGACTGAACATGTTAGATTATTAACAAATTCAGTATTTTATTTTTATAACTTAAAAATTTTACATAAGTATTAATTTAAATAATAGTTTATGTATTTGTTTTAAATGAAATTGTTTTAAGGAGAGAGACACTATGGAGTATTCTAAAACAAATGATGCATTAGGAACTGTAAACAGAGGAAATGCGGCTGAATCAGGTTTATGCACATTATGTCGAGCAGACTGTCAAGGAAAGTGTGAAACATTTTTAGCTTGCATGAAAGGCAGAAAATTGTTATATCCTAGAGATTTCGGTACGATAACAGCCGGTAGCAATAATGTGAATCATATAGGTGTCTCTTACAATTCATTACGCATTGAAGGCTATAATTATGGTGCAAACGGTTTACGAAAAGGGCTATCAAACAGCGCTGACGATTGTATATTTCCAAACGTAGACATCTCTACATCATTTGGTAAATCGATTAAGACAAAAGCAAAAGTGCCGCTTATGACTGGTGCGTTGGGTTCAACATTCATAGCGGCAAAATATTGGAATTCGTTTGCTATAGGTGCAGCATTAGTTGGTTATCCTATCGTTATAGGAGAAAATGTTGTAGGTGTCGATAAACAAGCTGTTTTGGAAAATGGTAAGATAAAAATAGCTCCGGAATTAGATAGAAGAATAGACACATATTTAAAATATCATGATGGTGAAAATGGATCCATCATCGTTCAGATGAATGTTGAAGATACAAGAAACGGTGTTGCCGAATTTGTAATAGAAAAATACGGAAACAAATGCATAATAGAGTTGAAATGGGGCCAGGGGGCGAAGTGCATAGGGGGTGAAATCCAGGTGGGAAGCCTTGAATACGCCCTGTTTCTGAAAGAACGCGGATATGTCGTAGACCCGGATCCGACAAAGCCTGAAGTGCAGCAAGCCTTCAA
>CALMWI010000180.1 GCA_937873545.1 uncultured bacterium
TTCGTGGAAACATTTATGAATATCTCTTTCATATTCTCTTTCATTGATCATTCCATTTGTTAAGTATAAATTCTGTGTCGAAGATTGTGTTGGAAGGCAGGTCCTGCGCATAAACATCAATTCCGAGACCGGTTAACTTTTTTATTGTTTCAATATCATCGGCATTAAGATAAAGATAACTTGCGATCTCTTTTCTTCCTTCTGTAAAATGTACCCCTCCTATATTCAGGTGTCCGTATCTGCAGCCTTGATTGAAAAGCTCAAGCGCATTTTGCAAAGTTTTAACTACGAGTATAAAAGGTTTATTGCCGACTGAATTTATAAACGCCGCAGCCTCTTTTATCGTAAGTACCCTTCCCTCGCATTCAAAAGGAACTCCCGTCAGATAAAGTTCGGATTCGTCCCTGTCGGCAGCTATCTTATTATCTGCGATTATCATATAAACCGGATCTATGTGTCCGCACCATCCGACAGCCACCTGACCGTGTATCAGCCTGTCATCAACTCTTATAAGGTTCATTTTCTTCTCAGCATTATCAAATGTTATCAGCTATATATTTTATCAGCTTATCTATTCCCTGATACACCTCGTACAGCGTCGCATTGCTGTTCATGTAGGCCGGAGCGCTCACTACCTTGTTCATTTTATCGATGCATATCTCACCGGAAGGTAAAGGTACCGGCGTTATACCCATTTCTTTCAGATCGTTCGCGGCATTCTCTGCATACCCAGGAGTGATCAAGAGACCTGTAGCCTCTTTTTCCAAAGCCATCGCGACCATCATAGGGGAAATGCAGATCGCTCCAATATACTTATTCATTCTGTAAAAATCCAGAATTACATCTTTCACCGGTCCGATCACGGTTCCGTTCCTGCCTTCAAGGCCGTAAGTGAACAGATTTTTCGCTACTCCGAACCCTCCCGGGATTATAAGAGCTTCATAATCGTTTGGATCAAGCTCTGAAATATCCTTGATCTTTCCTCTGGCGATCCTTGCAGCTTCAGTCAGCAGATTTCTTTTATCCTTCGTTTTCACACGCTTAAGATGGTCAATAACATCATACTGATCTCTATCGATCGAAAAGCACTCATAGTCAACTCCATACCTGCTCAATGCCAAAAGCGCTGATACTGATTCCTGTATCTCCGATCCGTCTGCGTGGCCGCAGCCGGCAAGTAAAACCGCAACGCTCTTCATTTTAAGCCTCCTTTACAAATACTTCTTTTTATTTTTCCATTTTGCGGATAATCTTTCCTTTATCTGTTTTTCCATACCTTCTTCAGTTGGAAAATAGAACTGCTCGCTCTTTATTTTCTCCGGAAGATAATCCTCTGAAACAAAATGACCGTTAAAATCGTGGGGATATTTGTATTCCTTTCCGAATCCGAACTCCTTCATCATTTTTGTAGGCGCGTTCCTTAAGTGAAGAGGAACTTCGGCGTTGTCGCCTTCTTTTTCGACGACTTCCATAGCTTTGTTCAAAGCCATATACGATGCGTTGGATTTCGGCTGGGAAGCAAGGTAAGTCGTGCACTGGGCCAAGATTATGCGTGCTTCGGGCATGCCGATAACGGACACTGCGTTAAAACATGCCTGTGCCATTACCAGTCCGTTGGGCGAAGCATTGCTTACATCTTCCGAAGCGAAAATGATAAGCCTGCGGGCGATGAATTCAGGATTTTCTCCGGCATCGAGCATTCTGGCGAGATAGTAAACTGCCGCATCCGGATCAGAACCCCTCATGCTCTTGATGAAAGCTGATATTATATCGTAATGGTAATCGCCTGATTTGTCATATTTTTTTCTGTTGTCGGTAAGGGCTTTTTTTAACTCTGCCTGTGAAATTAAGACTTTTTCCTGATCCTGCGAAAATTCAATCGCGAGTTCAATCGTATTGAGCATCTTTCTCGCGTCGCCTCCTGAAGCTTCCAGCAGTATTTTTTTCGCATCTTCATCTATTGATACATTTTTCGCTTTTATGATCGCATCTTTTTCGAGCGCCCTGTGAAGTATATTTTCCAGTGCAGTCTCGCTTAAAGGTTTCAGCTTGAGCACTTTACTTCTTGAAAGCAGAGCCGAATTGACCTCGAATGAAGGATTCTCAGTTGTAGCGCCGATAAGCCTGATTATACCTTTTTCGACTGAGTTTAAAAGCGCGTCCTGCTGGCCTTTGTTGTATCGGTGGATCTCGTCGATGAACAGTACTGCGGCATCACCGTGCCTTGCCGCGATCCCCGCATTATAAATGACCTCGCGAAGATCTTTGACGCCTGAGCTCACCGCGCTTAATTTATAAAATTTCGATCCCGATTCTTTTGCGATCAGTTTCGCCAGAGTGGTTTTACCGCTTCCCGGCGGTCCCCACAGGATCATCGAGAAAACTGACTTGTTCTTTATCATCCGGTCAATAACTTCACCTTCACCTGTAATATGCTCCTGACCGACCACATCGGATATCCTCTGGGCTCTTACTCTTTCAGCAAGAGGTATGAATTCTTCCGGCACATCCTCGAGGCTGTCTTCGCCGAAGTTAAACAATTCCATTCTTTTCCTGCAGTTTTCTACGAATAAGGAAAATACGAAATTTTATTGCCATATTCAATAAAATAAAAACGGACTGCCGTTTATTCTGGCAGTCCGTTTGGAAATCTGTTTGAGAATAAGTTACAATGATCTTACATCATGTCCATTCCGCCCATGCCTCCCATTCCGCCCATACCTCCCGGCATTCCTCCGGCTGGAGCGGCTTTCTCTTCAGGTTTTTCTGCTACTACGCATTCGGTAGTCAGAAGAAGTGAGGCTATGGAAGCTGCGTTCTCTAAAGCTGTAATAGTTACTTTTGTAGGATCGATCACACCTGATTTTATAAGATCCTCGTAAACTTCTGTCTTCGCATTGAATCCGTAAGCGAATTCTTTATTCGACTGGACTTTATTGAAAACGACCGCACCTTCTAAGCCGGCGTTTATAACTATCTGTCTTAAAGGTGACTCAAGTGCTTTTTTCAGGATATTGATACCTACTTTTTCCTCGCCCTCAACTTTAACTTTGTCGAGTACGGCTATTGCTCTTACTAAAGCTACGCCGCCGCCGGGAACTATACCGTCTTCAACGGCCGCTCTTGTAGCGTGAAGAGCGTCATCCACTCTGTCTTTTATTTCTTTCATCTCGACTTCAGAAGCCGCTCCGACTTTTACGACAGCTACACCGCCTGCGAGTTTTGCCAGTCTTTCGTTGAGTTTTTCTTTATCATAATCCGAAGTTGTAACTTCGATCTGTTTTTTGATGCTTTCTATTCTGCTGTCGATGTCCTTTTTCTTGCCGTGTCCGTCAACGATCTTTGTGTTCTCTTTGTCTATAATGACCGTTTTCGCGCTTCCGAGCATATTAAGTTCCGCATTCTCGAGTTTCATGCCGAGTTCTTCAGTTATCAGTTCTCCGCCTGTCAGGATTGCGATGTCTTTCAGCATTTCTTTTCTTCTGTCGCCGAATCCGGGAGCTTTGACAGCCGCGATCTTTAAAGATCCCCTGATCTTGTTTATTACCAGAGTCGCAAGCGCTTCGCCTTCAACATCTTCGCAGATCAAAATAAGTCCTTTTCCTGTCTGAGCGACTTTTTCCAGAACTGGAACCATTTCTTTTATCGTCGATATTTTTTTGTCATAGATAAGGATGTATGGATTTTCCATTCTGACTTCCATGGTCTCGGAATCGTTGATGAAATAAGGCGACAGATAGCCCCTGTCGAACTGCATTCCTTTTACGACTTCAAGCGAACTTTCCATGGCTTTAGCTTCCTCAACAGTAATAACTCCGGTAGTTCCGACAGCTTTCATCGCATCGGCGATCATTTTTCCTACCGCCTCATCGTTATTCGCGCTTATTGAAGCCACGTTTGATATCTCTGTGAAGTTATTGCTTATTCTTTTTGTTTTTGACATCAGATATTTTTTGACTTCTGCAACGCCTTTGTCAATTCCTTTTTTGATGTCCATCGGGTTCGCGCCGGCCGTAACGTTTTTCAGGCCTTCCGAGATTATCGCCTGAGCGATCACGGTGGCAGTTGTTGTTCCGTCTCCGGCTTTGTCTGAAGTTCTGGAAGCTACATCTTTAATCATTTCAGCGCCGATCTTCTGGATAGGAATATCGAGTTCGATCTCTTTTGCAACGGTAACACCGTCCTTTGTGATTACGGGTGCGCCGTATTTTTTCTCAAGGACAACATTCCTGCCTTTTGGACCCAAAGTTACTTTTACTGCGTCGGCAAGAATATCCACGCCTTTTTTTAATTCTGTTCTTGCATCTATTCCATATTGTATCATTTTAGCCATTTTAATTCTCCTCTAATCAGAAATTTTATATTATTTTACGACTGCCAGGACATCTTCGAACTTCAGTATAAGATATTTTACCTCGTTGAGCGTAACTTCGGTGCCTGAATATTTAGCATAAATAACTTTGTCGCCGACTTTCACTTCTTTTTTTAAGTCTTCGTCATTTCCTACCGCGACAACTTTTCCGAGCTGAGGTTTTTCTTTTGATGATGTGTCGGGAAGTATTATCCCGCCTTTTGTTTTGTTCTCGATCTCCTCGATCATTTCAAGAACCACTCTGTCTTTGATCGGTTTTAGATTTACTGCCATTTTGATTCTCCTTTGTTTAATTTTAAAAGTTTGCTTTATACTATTGCAATAACCTTGCCAATTGAATTTATAGCTGAATTTCTACTGACAATATCTCAAAATGTTCATTCTGTGTCATAGTTTGTCATTATTTTGACAGTATCTATTATAGACGAGTCCTGATTTTTGAGAAGTGAAATCTCATAAAATCTTTACCCGCCGGTACGGGCTGCTCCAAATTATTATGAAATTATAGCCTGCTGAGTTCACTTAGAAAAATTACAGTACCCGCCGAAGCTTAACTTTTTCCCAACTTCCATCTGCTTATGCCTCTAAAGAACATAAGTATAGTGAAAGGAAGAACGAACTGACCTTCCATCAGCCTGTTCGAAGTCGAAAGTATTAGCCAGGCTTTGTTGATCTCCTGCTTCCTGTAATATTTCAAAAATAGCGTCATCAGAGATTTCGAAAACTCCCTGAAACGTCTGTCGCTCATAACAAAAGAAACGGCATTGTCATAATATTTAGTGCCATCTTCTGTATGGAACCATCCTTCCTCGGATCCGGGTTCACCTAATTCTTTAATGACCTCTCTGATCTCATCGTCCGTAAAAGTATACTCCTGAAACTCATCAGTATTGAAAAATTCAAAACTCTCGTTTATGAACTTATCCGGATCTTTGTCGTATTCAGCGCCTGTCTGTGAATGTGAATTCATCAGATCCATCGAAGCTTCCATCACGCTTTTCTGCATAACCGGACTTCCGAAATATGAGGACGGTGTCGCGGTTTCTTTTTCCAGTTTTTTCTGCTGAAATTCAGCAGATACCTGATAAAATTGACATTCTCCACAATTCTCGTTTCTGATCGTTGCGCAGCATACCGGACATATTATTCCTCCATTTTTAAGAAGACATTTCCTTTTTCCCGGTTTTGAATTACAGTTCGTACATTTGTCTTTTGCCATATCGATTTCCCAAATATTTTATTACAGATCAGAGGCTTTCATGCCTTTAGCTATCAAATAACCTGTTGCTCTTTCCTTTAATTTGTATCTCGAAACGAGTTTTCTGAAACCTGTACCGTGATTCGGATAGATCAGATGTGCTATCTCGTGTAATATTACAAGATCTGTGACCCAAAGAGGGTATTCTTTAAGCTTGTTGTTCAGAATTATATTTTTGTCTCTGATAAAACATTTTCCCCATGTTGTTCTTAAAGAATCCGAATATCCGATCGAGAAATCCGGTGCTTCAGGAATAAACTTTCTTCTTAACATTTCAGCTCTGTCTGAAAGTGATCTTACACCATCCGGCATTTTTGATCTAAAGCTGAGTTTCTTTACGGATTTTCTTACAAAATCCTCAACAAACTTTTCATCTGAATGAAAAGGAGCCATGACTTTTACCGTCCTGTCACCGATCAGTCTGGCCTGGATGGTTTTCTTCCTTGCTTTGGACCTTACCAGCAGTATTTCGAACCCGTCGATTATCAATTAAAAGTTGCTCTTTTTTATTTTTGTCTGCCAGTTCGGATCGCTTTTTTCTCCCGGATAATCAGAATGGAGAAGCTTAAAGTCTCCGAGTCCGTGCGGGTCTCCGAATACGAATGTATAATTTCCGGTAAAATATGTCCATATTTCATGGTCTGAATATTCGGTATTGTATGTTTCGATATCTCTTTTGCTCGGAGGTCCCATTTTTAAATAGATCCTGCCCCTGTCGCTTTTCCATCCCTCTATTTTACTGGTAGAAAAGTCATTGTTGACCTTTCTTACCATCTGCCTGAAAGCTTCCCTTGAATTTTCCTGCTTTGATTCCTGCTCCGACCAGTACCTTTTTAAAAATTCCCTTTTGCCCGACAGCAGCAGATTTGTATATTTGTCCTGTTCTTTTTTGTCCAAAGTGATAAAAACCTGTGCGTACTCAGTCTCAATTTCGCTGTCTTTCATTATATCAAGCTCAAGCGAATCTTTTGAAGAAACAGGCATATTTTCGTCAGGTTTGAACCTGTCTTTTGTAAAATCGATCTTTCTGTACATGTAAAAACTATTGTTCCCTTCTATCGTTTTACCCGTGGTTCTGTTAGTGATCTTTAGAGAAAATTTATATGCCCCTGTTTTTAGTGTAGCCACGGGGATCCTGTCAGCAAGAACAAGAGATGTCCCTATAGATTTTTTACTTTCGGGGGAACCTTTTTTTATTTCTCCGCCTTCGGCAGCTGATATCTCCCACTGATACTCGATATCATCGTTTAAATTAAGTCCGTAAACTTCGTTATAATAATAAATGAACGGCCTGCTCGTTCCGAATATCTTGCTCGGATTAGGCAGTATTATGACTCCCTGTTTATAGAATTCAGATCTTTCATCGGGCTGATCGGTAATTATTCTTGAAGCCATCTGGATTGTTGACATGGATAATTTATCTTCGAATGCCGCGATCATGAACAACTTTGATTCCTGGGGAACCTCGAGCATATCTATCTGCCTGCCTGAATTCAGATCTTCCACTTCAACAACCAGTTTGTAATAACCGGGTGCAAGATTAAGCTCGGACATGACAGGGATCTCAGCGCCTGAAAATTTATCTTCTTCGTTCAGTATCGAATATTTCTGCTTCCATTTGTCCTCGGCAACGATCTTATCTTTATCGTAAATGAAAACTTTTATACCGAAAGTACTGGTCAGAACGCTGTCGAACTCAAGGTAATAAATAGGAATGGAAATATATATCTGAGTTCTTGTTTTATTGTCGTTATCAGACCTGAAGCAGGAATAATCCACATAGAAAAATTCCTTCGCTGATGAAGCGAAAATCACTGTCAGTATAATTAAGAACATTATCTTTTTCATTTTATCACCCTCCTTCCTTCAATATATCTGTCTTTATAATAATCTCTTGTTAAGAGGTTTATCTCAGGTCCGTTAGTTGTTGATGCGTGAAGAAATTTTTTATCGTAAAGGTATATACCGACGTGAGATACTCCTTTCCCGTTAGTATTGAAAAATACAAGATCGCCGTATTTTAGGTCGCTCATCTTTTTTACCGGGGCTCCCTCCACGAACTGCGATTGTGATGAGCGTGAAAGTTTCATTCCCAGAACCTCTTTAAAGGCGAGCTGAACGAAACCGCTGCAGTCGAACTCGTCCGGGCCTGTTGCGCCTATTTTGTAATCGGCTTTTTTATATTTCTCATAAAATTTTTCAAAACTTTCCGTTATCTTGTAGCCTTCTTTTCTGAGCAGTTTTTCTCTTTCGAGCATCTCTTTTGAAGATGAGCACGACATCAGAATCATTAAAGCAGAGACTAAAAATATTATTCCCGGTCTGAATCTCATTTTTTCAACCTCTCTTTAAATATTTTATAAGTCCTGAAGTTGAGCAATCATGTTTTGATACCGCTTTTCCTTCTTTAAGTTCTTTCAGTATCCTGCCCGCAAGCTCTTTTCCAAGTTCAACTCCCCACTGATCGAAACTGAAAATATTCCAAATTACACCCTGTACGAAAACTTTGTGCTCATATAGAGCTATCAGCTTTCCCAGAGTGAACGGCGTAAGACTGTCATAGATTATAGAATTTGTAGGATTGTCTCCTTTGAAAATCTTATGCGGATAGATCTTTCTCGCTTCAGCCTGCTGGACATTCGCAGCTTCGAGCTGGGCGATAACCTCCTCCTTTGACCTGCCAATCAAAAGCACTTCGCTCTGAGCCAGAAAATTAGAAACAAGTTTCTCGTGATGGTCGCCCATTTTA
>CALMWI010000181.1 GCA_937873545.1 uncultured bacterium
CTACTGCTATTTACGTCTTTCTAGTCGTGTGTCTGGTGAGTACTGTACTTCAGGCGATTTCCGGGAATATGTGGATAGCATGGATATCGGATCTGATACCGCTCCGGATCAGAGGCCGTTTCTTTTCAAACAGGTCGGTTTATCTAACCTTAGCAGCGGTTCTGACGGGTTATTTATTCGGCTTTTTTCTGGATATGTTCGACAGTGCGAAAGGCGGTATGCTGGAAAAAATAAAGGACAATCTGTCTCTTGGCAGTTACTTAAATAAAGAAAATCTGCCTTACGCTTATATTATCATTTTCGGCATTGCCGCTTTAATCGGCTTATATGGTCTGACAATTCTAAATAAGCAGCCTGAAAAACCGAAAAGGATCGAATCGGAAAGCTCAAAGGAACTACTGTTGTCACCTTTCAAAGACAGAAATTACCGCAAACTTCTATTCTTCGGCTGCTGGTGGATGCTTGCGGTCGGTGTCGGAGCCCCTTTTTGGCAGCCTTTCATGATCACCGAACTTAAAATGTCAATGCTTGAGCTTCAAATATACGGAACATTTTCGACAGCAGGTTCGCTAATCATGCTCAGACCCTGGGGCAGGTTCATCGACAGGTTCGGTAATAAGCCGGCAATGGTGTTCGCGATCATTCTCGGAACAATAAATCCGGCCGTATGGCTGTTCGCATCCGCAAATAATTACTGGTTCCTATTTATCGAGGCTATAGTAGCCGGAGTTATGTGGTCCGGGACAGGCGTCATTATCACCAACCTGGTCCTGGCTGTAGCTCCGGACGGAAAACAACAGATATACTCAGGCATGTACAGCGCGATCACAGGTATGGCTATGGTCGTTACGATGCTAATGTCAGGCACTTTCCTTCCGCCGCCGATGAAGATATTCGGTCTTGACCTTTTATCCGAACAGGTGCTTTTCGGTCTCACAACTGTCTTAAGGATAACAGCCATAATCCCACTCGCAGGAGTTTTTGAGCTGCGCGCCAAGCCTATCATGCTCATCATATCCCACCTCAACGATTTCGCTAAGGTCAAGGTTGTGCAGTATTCGCGATGGATGTTCAAATAAAATAAGATCAGATTTTCAGCATATCACTCGAACCATAAATGCCATTCGGGTCTTTTCTGTAATTTAATAAATTCTTCTTCGGTTGATCTGAAGGCGGTTTGATCGTTGCTGTCATAGAATATTATAAGATCCAGCTCTTTGACTTTCGCCTTATCATTCTGATACTTCTCTGCTATCAGATTTGGAGGCATAACGATATTACCTGCTATGTTCGCAGTCGTAAAATTCAATCCCGCAAATTCCGAATCTTTCTGATAAGCCTGATAGATCAGTCCCGAACAAACAAGAGCACTGTTCTTTCTGAAATCGAAATCATAATCATAAGGCTTGCCGTGCTTTGCAAAAGCCCTTTCGACCGCTTTAACGATAAGCTTTTTAGGTAACTTCGGTCTTAAAACAGCCGCGTAATCACAATGACCTATCGAATGTTCTGCTGTGTTCAAAGTCACGCCTTCGGCTATTGCTTCGAGATAGATATAAGGTTTGTTGTCTGTATCTCCTTTTTTATAAAGTTCCCATGAATCTGCATATTTGTTTTTCATATAGCTGTCGAAATCAGTATAAGAGCTGTCCGTCCTGAGATAGTATTCAGTAACATTTGGATCAGAAGCGAAATCTAAAAGTTCACGGCAGCTGCCCAGATACAGTGCAGCGTGAGACCAGAATCCGGGAATTCCGTAGTTGGTCATATACCATTCCTGCCTTTGCAGAACGATATCACCGGGCTGTGAGTTATGAAGGATCGTATCGCACTGCAGCGGAAGTTGAAGTCGTCGGGACGGACCTGCGGATCACGACCAGTGACGGCGTGAACTCACCGACGATCGACTTGCAGCAGATGTCCACCGACATCAACAGCTTCCGCTTTTCCCAGAAAAATGATGTCCTTGTTTTG
>CALMWI010000182.1 GCA_937873545.1 uncultured bacterium
GATCGATCTGAAAAACTCGGTCATTCATATAGCTTATACGGACAGTGTTTTAGATATTGACAGCTGCGTGATCATAGGCGGGACATTAAGATACACCGGAACTCCGTCGGGAGACGGTAGTTATGTAATCCCGCACGGAACTGTTAAGAATGTAACATTCTACAAGCCCGTGGATTTCGGCATCAGGATGGAGGGAGCGGGTGAAAATATGTATTTATACAGAAATCTAGTATCGGAATGCCTCTCAACAGGCGGCGATTTTCCGCAGTATGACTCTTACCCGGCGGAAATGGTTCGTACGGGAACCAGCATTTCATTTTCGGCTTTCAGCTGGTACGGATTTCCCGGTGTAATCGAGAACTGGAGCTATAATCCTGAATTTCCGGGAGAGCCTCTGGCAGATTTTTCTATGCTCTGAGAGTACGGTTGAGCAATGCCCTCGCCATGGGCGGATGCCGGTTCGGCACCTTATAATAATATAACTGAAAATGATCCGATGATCTCGGATCCCGAAAATTTTGATTTCAGGCTGGATGCGGATTCTCCGGCAAAAGGTTACGGCTGCGAAACTTTTTATATCCCCGAAGGTAATAGATTTAAAGAAAAAATATATTCATCAGAGCTGACCGGCAACAATATCGGAATCGGAGTAACAATAACGGAAAACACTGTAGTTAAAGCTGACACAGTGCACATTTATGACAATATTCTGATAGATAACGGGGCAACTCTTAATATTTCCGCAGGTACTGTAATGCTCTTCCACGGACCTTTCAACATTATCGCGGAAGGAACTCTTATAGCGGAAGGAACAGCTGAAGAGAGAGTAACATTCACTTCGCTTGAGCCTGATCCGTATGACGATTTTACTTCGAACAAGAATTCATGGAGAGGCATCATCTTCGATAAAACACTTGCTACCAATGACAGCTCGATATTCCGTTACTGCGTGTTTGAATACGCAAAATCTATCAGCGAGGCAATGGACAGACCGTCGGATTATTCAGGCGGAGCTTTGTTTTCAAATAGCTTCTCAAAAATCAAGATCGAGAACTGTATTTTCAGATATAACGCGGCAATTTATGGAGCCTCAATAACGCTTTTCAACAATTCGAATGTTTCGATAAACAACAGCCTGTTCTATGAAAATTATGCAAAGAACAACGGTTCTGTTTTATGCGTGATCAATTCATATCCTTTCATATACAATAATACAATGACGGACAATAAATTGTCAGCGTATGACGGAAATTATCAGCCCGGCGCAATATTCAATTTTAGATCAAAACCGTTCCTGGCAAATAATATTATCAGAAGAAGCCATACTTTCACTTCGCCGCAGGTACATTACGCCAAACCTCAATTCACATTCAGCAACAATATCGGGGGGATTTCAGGCTACAACGGCAATATTGATGAAGATCCGGCTTTTCTGGGCTCACAGATATTCCCCGGAATTATTTCCGAAGCTTCTCCCTGCATAGATAAAGGCGGGGACTACGATCTCGAACAGCCGCAATTCGACTTGATCGGCAATCCGAGGGTTTCCAACGGGACAATTGATATGGGCGCTTTTGAATTTCAGCCTGAGAACAGCATATCATCAGTGCCTGAAAAAATACAAATGCTCCAGATATATCCCAATCCCGCGAATCCTTCTGCGAGAATAACATTTCAGGCTAAATCAAACTCACAGGCAGAAATACTCATTTACGATACAACCGGAAAACTTGCAGGTAAATTTACTTTTGCGAACGCCGTCAAAGG
>CALMWI010000183.1 GCA_937873545.1 uncultured bacterium
AGATATGTTCAACGATGTGGGAGAACCTTTCGTTGATCAGAGAAGATTCTATATATCTTACGGTAATCTGCTTGAAGAATCAAACAACTATTGGGATGAAGGTGAAACTTCCGAACTCGTGATCAAAGGCGTTAACGAGTACGGTACAGCTTTTGACTATTCGAACCTTTTAACAAGCGAATTTTGGGACAGAATCGAATTTATTAAAACAAATGAATATTATAATGCAAGAGTTACGGTCGCGGCAGATACATCGGAGATCGAGATCGTTTATCCCAAAGAATATTTCCTTGACCTCAGGTCATCACTCGGTTCTGCAGACCAGCGTACACCAAGGCTTAATGATGTGTACAACTCATGGTATGACGGCAACTTTGACGAATTCGAAGCATACAGTTCATGGAGACACCTCGGTTCTTCTACAGATGAATCGGATCTGGGATGGACACCGGGACACGGGGAAGATGCAACCGACTATGTTGAATTCGTAGGTTCATACACCGTTTACAGAGCCCCGGCGGCAATGTACGAAGGCGTACCCAATATAAATGATCTTGTTTTCGACAATGTTTACTCTACATGGATAGACACGAACAATAACGGAACATACGACGCTCCGGGAGACAGGGACGGGGACGGACTGGCTTACGATCAGGGCGAGAGCTTTGTTGATTATGACTATAATAACAAATGGAATCAGAGTAACGGGTACTTAACACCAGGATCATACCTGATAGACACGATCGACAACAACGGAATGAATTACAGTCTGTTCGACAACACTGTAATGAAATTAAAAGGAAGCTACACTAACCAAATCAACAGATTCCATATGATCAAGACAGGTTTTGAGTTTACTATGAACGATCTTGATTATTATAGAATAACAAATCCTTATTATTATTACGATACTGACCAATACCCTTCAATAGACGGAGATCTATATCCTACAAGAGGTGAGGAAAAAACGATATATCAATATGAACCTAAAGAATTATCAGCTTTCTTACAGGATAAGATGGAGTTCGAGGACCTTGTTGTTAACGCAGGCATCAGACTTGATATGAGGATCTTAGACGACAAATCAGTTGAGGACTATGAAGAAAAATATGACGAGGGCGAATTCGGTTATGAAGAGGCGATAAACAAATATACAAGCGCAATAAGTCCGAGATTCGGCATTTCCCATTCAATTTCAGAAACTTCAAAACTGTTCTTTTCTTACGGGCACCTTTATCAGCTTCCGAACTATACTCAGGTTTACGACCCGAATACCAAATCTGGAAGAAGCCCGCTTTTCGGAAATATGAACCTTGACTATGAGAGGAATGTTCAGTACGAACTTGGTGTAGTGAATGAAGTTGGCGAATACCTTATAGATATCACAGGATATTTTAAAGATATTTACGATATGATCAACACAAAAAAATACGAGTACGGAGTAACTGAAGCAAATATCTGGTATAACTCCGACTACGGAAAATCAAGAGGGGTTGAGATAGCGGTTGATAAAAGCTTGAGCAACCATTATCTGTGGGGTGTATCTTATACTCTGTCTTATGCATACGGAAAATCTTCGAGCCAGACATCCAACCTTGAAGACGATGTGTATGAGGTCAAAGAATTCCCGCTTGACTGGGACGAAAGACACTCTCTGACATCCTATTTTACTCTTGTTTGGGGAAAAGGAGAAACATTGTTTAATACTCCTTACACCGATGACTGGACATTAAGCATTTCAACAGACTTCGGAAGCGGAAAGCCGTTCACTCCTGATCCGGAATATTATGATAATAGAATAGCTGAAGAGGATATCGAAACCAATTCTGAAAGAATGCCGTGGACTTCCAATACTGATCTTAAACTATCCAAAACTTTTGCATTCGAAGGTGCGGATAAGGTTTCTTATGGAAAATTAAAGCTGGATATCGATGTTTACAATCTTTTCAACAAGATCAATGTCCTCGAGGTCTATGACGATACGGGAAGCTGGTGGCAAAGAAGCGACGAATTTTATGAGCAGGCCGGAACAGAAAATCTAGTTGATGTATATGTGAATCCGGAAAATATTGACGAAAGAAGACACTACAGATTCGCCATTAGCTATTTGTGGTAATTAATATATTAATGTATAGGAGAAAATTGATGAAAATCTTTAAAACTCTAGCCGTAATTCTGCTTGTGGCTTTAGCTTCGGACGCGCTCGCACGAACAGCGCCGGGTTATGAAAATACAGGCGAAAATACAGGCAAGGACTCTAAGGCTGTTAGGCCTGTTCAGGAGAACAGGGTGCACAGAGCCGGACTGTTTTGGATGAATGTCACGAACAACGGATATTTTGGAAATCCTGATGCTCTCAGGGATCCGTGTACAGGCAGAATCGCCGTATCGGGAGAGCTTCCGGGAGGTTCTGGAACGGATTTTCTTTTTGCCGGAGCGCTTCTTTTCGGCGGATATGTTGACGGTAAAGACACAGTCTGCAATGTAGAGGTTCGCGTTTTTGAGGGTCCGTTTGTGACTTCCGCTTATGACGGATGGTCTGGCAACCCTATGCCGAGAGAATGCTGGCCGATAAATTTCGATGATGACGCCGCAGGTACTACGCTCGGTCACATAACCGAATCTTCGAATGTTGAAGGAAGGATAAGCTGT
>CALMWI010000184.1 GCA_937873545.1 uncultured bacterium
AAACCTTAAAAAGGGTGAATATGAAGCAACAGCAACTATAAATGCTTATGATTCTGATGGTGAAACATTAATAGGTGTATCTGCAGCGAAACTTATTATAAATATTGAAAATTAATTAGTGATGGGGGGATTTTTATATGATGAAAAAGAACAATATTGAGATCTGGAAGAAAAAGACCGAATGGCTTATTGAAAATCACGGTGTCATACTACTGATTACTCATCCGGATTATCTCACCGGCACAAACATTGAGCTTTATAAAGAGTTCTTGAATTATATTCTTTCAAAAGAAGCACTTTGGCACATTCTACCGAAAGACATCGCAGTATATTTTAATACTCAAACCTGAAAATAAAATATTTTTCTTGTCAGAAAGATGATTCTTAGTTATATTGTAATGGCTCCCATTCTTAATACAGCTTTTTTTAGAAGAATGTGTTAACATCCTTCTAAGCGAAAATTTTTTCTTTTCCTATTTCAATCATCCCGTAATATACTTCATCGGGAGTTCTATAATCAAGTGACATATGCCCTTTTTCACTGTTATATCTATTAAAATAATGTGTTAGGCTGTCACGAAGCTCTGTAACCGAATCGAACCTCCAAAGAAATATATGTCCGTACTTCACTGTTCTCCATAATCTTTCGATATATGCATTATCAGTGGCTCTGCCTTTACCGTCCATGCTGATCTTGATGTCATGATCTTCCAGAACTTCGATAAAATTGCTTGCTGTGTATTGCGAACCCTGATCTGTATTGAATATATCAGGCTTGCCGTATTTACACAGAGCTTCGTATAAAGCATCTATACAGAAGCTGTTATCAAGTGTATTGCTCAGCCTCCAGGAGAGTACCTTTCTGCTATACCAGTCTATTATCGCAGTCAGATAGACATGTCCCGATCCCAGCTTGATGTAAGTGATATCCGTGCTCCATACATGATTTGGATGCGTGACAGTTACACCTCTGAGCAGATAAGGATATTTCTTATGCTGTTTGTCAGGCATGGATAGGTTCGGTTTGGCGAACAGTGATCTTAGTCCCATTTCAAGCATAAGCTCTCCTATTTTCTTCCGACTGATCCTGTAGCTGTCTTTCTTGAGCTCATAGCTTATCTGTCTGCTTCCTCTAGACGGATCTTCATTCCATATGTCTGCTATTTTGTTTTTTGCGCTTTCGTATTTCAATGATCTGTCGACAGGCTTGTAATAATATTTGTTCCTGTCAATGTTTATTAAGCAGCACTGCCTGACTAAGCTTAGTTCATGACCATTATCGAGCAGTTGCAGCCTTTCCTTTAGAGATAGGGTTTTAATTTTTTTTTAAACCATTCGTTTTCGACTGTCATTTCGCCAAGTTTTTTCAAGGCTACATCAAGCTCCTGTTGCTTCTCCATCAGTTCTTTATTGTCTTTTTTCTTCTGACTGAAAATCGCCGAGAAATTCTCAAGTGCTTCTTTCTTCCATCGGCTGATCTGGTTAGGATGAACTTCATATTCAGAAGCTATCTCTGATAGAGTCTTATCTCCACGGATCGCTGCAAGAGCGACTTGAGACTTGAATTCGACCGAGTAATTTCCTTTTGCCATTTCTGATTCCCCTTTCTTTGTTTTAACACAATTTATGATTTTTTTCTGTATTAAAACAGGGTGACATTACAATCTCCTGTGTTGCTCTCAGAACCTTCAAAGATCAGAGGGCTTGACGTGGTTATTCTCGGGATC
>CALMWI010000185.1 GCA_937873545.1 uncultured bacterium
TACGTTAACGATAGTCTGACATTGTGATATTTTACCGTTTTCTCCGTAAATCCCCACGAGTCCGCCGGTGCCGTTGATGCTTCCTATAACAGTTCCTTCAACATAACACATGCTTATCGTACCGCCTTCAGCGTATCCGGCAAGACCACCCGTATAGTTCTTTCCCTTCACTGATCCTGCAGGATCGATCTGAATAAAGATGCCTTCCAGCGCCGATCCGGTTCCTGCATAGCCGAACAGACCTGAGTAATCCGTTGCCGCTCTGTTTATCTTCAGTGAGGAGATCATATTGTAGCCGCCTTTGAACTTTCCGCAGAACGGATTTGCCGCGTCTCCGATAGGAAGCCAGAAATATCCGTTGTTGTATCCTGCGCCGGATGAAAGGTAAGCCGCCAGATCAATGGCGTTCATCACCTGAAAGTATTTGTCCGCGTTAGCGCTTCCGAGATAATTTCTTACCGCGCTTAACTGTGCGGCGGTATATATTCTAAACGGATCAGGTTCTGTTCCGCTTCCGTCAAAAGCAGGCATTGCAGGCGATATTATATTTGAATTAATGCCTGTTCCGGCAGTATTATAAGCTCTTACGCGGTAATAATAGGTACTCACTGGTTCAAGTCCGGTAACGCTTAATGAAGTAACATTTCCGGCATCATAACCGTTGTAGCCCGGTACAAAGTTCGAAAAGTTATTATAATTTGATATATCAATATAATATCCGACCGCATCATCAGCTGAATTCCAGTTCGCTGTAAAGCTTGTAGCTGTTATGTCTGTCGCCGGAACGGCTGTCACTGCAGCAGGAGGGATCAGCTGCCATGAAAGATGAGGGTATCCCGAGTTCTGCGCTGTAATATGCCAGACCGGTTCGGTTGTGAAATCCCAGCCTGAAAAAGTGGTCTGAATCTTCATTTCAGCGGTCGTTTTGCCGTAAGTCTCCGCAGAACCGTATGAAGTCGTCAGTCCGGTTGTCTGTTTATCCCAGTAGGAATTATTCACCGTGCCTGTCGAATAACCGCAGAGCCCT
>CALMWI010000186.1 GCA_937873545.1 uncultured bacterium
ATTCGTAATGACCTGAAAATTCGAGAAGTTGTGTAACAGAACTGAAACCTCGGGCTTCATTTCGTGAACCGTCAAAGTCTTCTGTTTTACTATATCCGTAGATCAAAGTGGTTTTAACCGAAGTTTTAGGACTGACACGGTATCGCAGGCCAAGATAGGCGGAAGGCCGCGTGCTGCGGAAAGTAATATCCTTGATAAACAGCAGGCTTGTAGCATTGGGTGCACCGCCAAGATCACTGTAAACATTGGTGGTCCCTATTCCAAAAACGCCTTCCAATCTTTTCAGTTTCCATTGCTGTGCAGACAATGGAATATTGAATAACAGGACGGCAGATGCAATTAAATACCATTTAACCATATGCTACCTTTATGGTAAACAAAGATAGTAAAATAGTTATATAAACAGTGAAATTTATTTTTCTTCTTCTACAAGGTCGACATCAACCAGGATACGACCGCAATATTCACATACAATAATTTTCTTGCGTGATCGGATATCCAGCTGTCTTTGAGGAGGGATCTGGTTAAAACAACCGCCGCAGGCATCGCGCTCTACGGAAACAACGGCCAGACCATTGCGCGCATTTTTCCGGATTTTCTTATAGGCCGTCAGGAGTCGCTCCTCAATAATCAGTTCGTATTCACCCCGCTTTTTCAGCAATTGTTCTTCTTCTTTCTGCGTATCTGCAGTGATGTCCTCCAGCTCCGATTTTTTCAGCTGAAGGTCTTTTTTGCGCTCCTCAAGTACTTTCTGTGATTCGTCGATATACTCGGCTTTTTCTTTTGCCTGTGAAGTAAATTCCCGGATTCGTTTTTCGCTCAGCTCAATCTCCAGCGTCTGATATTCTATTTCTTTTGATAAGGAATCGAATTCCCTGTTGTTGCGTACATTATTTTGTTGTTCTTCATATTTTTTATCAGGGCCTTGGAATTGGTCATGTCATTCTTTTTGCCGTTGATGGCCGACTCAAAGCTCTTGATCTCCTCCTGCAGCTTTTCAATTCGGGTTTCAAGACCGGCTATCTCGTCTTCCAGGTCCTGAACTTCCAGCGGCAGTTCACCGCGCAATGTCCTGATTTTATCAATTTCAGAGTTGATTACCTGAAGTTTGTATAAAGCTCTGAGTTTTTCTTCAATGGTTAATTCGGCTACTTCAGCCACATGTTTTACTTTTGCCATACCTATATGTAATAAATCGGATTGGTTTTATTGCTTGAAAAATGGATTGCAAAATTAGGTATTTTTTTTATAAGAATATCATAAAATATTTCAATTGTAAATTGTTCGCTTTCATAATGCCCGATATCTGCAATCAGGATCCGATCTTCAGCATTAAAAAAATCATGGTATTTAATATCTCCGCTAATAAACAAGTCAGCACCTGCTGTTATAGCCGCAGGAATTAAAAAAGCACCGCTTCCCCCGCATACAGCAACTTTACTGACGGGTTTGTTTAGTAACCGACTGTGCCTCAGATAATAGCAGTTAAATGTTGTTTTCACCTGCCTGAGAAAATCTGTCTCACTCATTGGATTGGACAATTTTCCCAGCATACCGGAACCTGCAGATTGAAAAGCGTTTTCGACAGGAACAATATCGTAAGCCGGTTCCTCGT
>CALMWI010000187.1 GCA_937873545.1 uncultured bacterium
GGCCGTAGGATAGTCGGTTTCGATATACATTTCAGCTTTCTGGTTATCAGAAATATCGTTCGATCTTGCGCTATATGCTCCTTCGTAGAAAACCGTATTGTCTATCGCCCAGCCCGTATTGCCTGAAAATCCCCAGTTCATTTTTGTAAAATCGCCCGTTTCGAAATCCTCGATATTATAATTAGAGGGATCGTAAACCGAAATCTTGAACTCGTCTGTAGCCGAAAATTCTCCAGCGGTCCCTTTAAGCGTGATTACTGTCGATCCGTCTTCAATACCGCTTGCAGTTATCGTCATTATATTTTCCGCTACCGTGACGGCAGCAACAGAGGAGGTTGAATTACTTTCCACCGTTACGGTAACGGGATTATCATTTACATCTTTAAAAACATTTGATACATCTATCTGAGTTGTCTGTCCGAAAAGAAAAGTTTTATCCGGCACAGGACTTTCTATAAAAACACCTTCCGCCACCATTTCATCGATCGCAAGCTGAAGTGCGCTTTCCCAATTCGTGTAGTTATTGTCGTAATATACCTTATTCTGAAATCCTACTATTATAAAAAGAGGAACATATCCGTTGGAAAAACCGCCCATTTTATTATAAACGGATGTGTCTTTCGGATAATTCTGATTTGTCCAGTTTTCGGTACAAAGCCAATAAGATTTTCCCGCATACTCACCCGTAGCTTCAGGTCCGTAAATTGCCGTCCATCTCTGTTGTAATACCGGCGCCGCCGCTTCACAACCCGATCAACCATAACCGCCGAAGAATATCATAACGGGCTTTCCTTTCATTACCTCTGTGAAAATATTCGAAGAGTATCCGAAATTATCGGTCCAGCTGATATTGTCAGATGAACTTACAGTATCTCCAATGTTGTAAACAGAAAACAGGGCTGTTGACATGCTGACAAGTAGTATTATTGCTATGTTTCTCATTTGATACCTTTCATTTTTAATACATAGATTTTTTTTTACATAGAGTATTATATATACAAAAAAGGAGTTGCGCAACTCCTTTTTTTTATTTTTTTATTGAAATATCAAACCGTTATTTTTTTATATCTCTGGCAGTCTCAGCTATTTTAACAAAATCCTCCTTTTTTAATGATGCCCCGCCTATCAGACCTCCGTCAATATTTTTTTGGGAGAGAAGCTCTTTAGCGTTCTGCACATTCAAAGACCCGCCGTACAGGATTCTTGTTGACGCTGAGCATTTGTCGCCGTAAAGTTTTCCGAGAATGCTCCTTATAAAACAATGCATTTCTTCTGCCTGAGCCGGAGTTGCGTTTTTTCCCGTGCCGATAGCCCATACAGGTTCATAAGCGATAACTATATTAAAATAATCGTTCATCTCAATACTCTTCAAAGCTTTTTCAATTTGAGCTTTAACCACATCGTTCTCGATCCCTGCTTCCCGCTGTTCAAGTTTTTCGCCGACACAGATCACCGGTATCAGTCCTTCTTTCATCACCGCTTTTATCTTTTTATTAACCGTCTCATCCGTTTCCCCGAAGTGCTGCCTTCTCTCGCTATGTCCGATAATGCAGTATTTTACTCCCGAAAGCTTGAGCATTTTCGCTGGAACTTCTCCTGTAAAAGCGCCTGAAGGTTCCCAGAAAACATCCTGAGATCCTATATCTATATGCGTTTTCTTCATCTCGTTGTAAACGGGGATTATAGAGTTGAAAACCGGGGCTATCATTATTTCAACATCATCATCGTTAAATAATGATTTCTTCAGTTCTTTAGCGAATTTCACCGATTCCCGAGGGGATTTGTTCATTTTCCAGTTCCCGGCGATCAGAAAATTTCTTTTCGGATTGAAACCTTTTTGTGTCAGACAGGAAATTCCCGGAAGTTTTTTGCCTTCCATATACTCCATAGCGGCTCCGCCTCCGGTCGAAACATGCGAATATTTATCGTCAAGTCCCGCTGTCTTCACTGCTGCGGCTGTGTCTCCTCCTCCGATAATAGAAATCAGGCCGTTTTTCTGTGTGTAATCGGCAATAATCTGAGCTATCTGGAAAGTTTCTTTCGCAAAATTCTCAAATTCGAACACAGACATAGGCCCGTTCCAGATCACCGTTTTGCAGTCTTTAAGCTCATCCTTATAATTCTGCACGGTTTTCGGGCCGATACCCATCGCGATCCAGTCTTTTTCCTGTTTATCGGTATCGCAATATTTTATCTCGGTTTCATTTTTGAATTCTTTTCCGCAGAGCATATCTAAAGGTAATAGTATCTTTGTTCCTTTTTTCTCTGCCTTTTTGAGTATCTCTTTCGCGACATCGACTTTATCCGCCTCGACAAGTGATTTTCCCACTTCCACTCCTTTTGCCAGCAGCATCGTATTTGCTATCCCGCCGCCGATAAATATCTTGTCGGAGATATCAATGAGCTTCATTATCACATCTATTTTGCTTGATATCTTATTCCCGGCAAGGATCGTCGCAAGAGGTCTTTTTGGTTCTTTCATTGCGCCGCCGATAAATTCTATCTCATTTTTCAGCAGATAACCTGACGCAACTTTGTCAAAATACTTTGCGATTATAGCTACTGAGGCATGAGCCCTGTGGCATACTCCGAAAGCATCCGATATATAAACATCTCCAAGTTCAGCCAGTTTTGCAGCAAATTCCTCGTCACCGGCTTCTTCTTCAGGATGAAATCTTAAATTTTCAAGAAGCACAACTTCACCGTCTTTCATATTATCTACGATCGCTTTAACTTCATCACCTATACAGTCGGGGGCAAGAGTCACATGTTTTTTGATCAGCCCGCTGAGTCTTTCAGCTACGGGTTTCAGGCTCATTTCCGGAACCACTTTGCCGTCAGGTCTTCCCAGATGGGACATTAGTATCAGCCTTCCGCCTTCCTTTATTATCTTTTTAATAGTAGGCAGAGCATCAACAATCCTTTTATCGTCCCTGATTTTCAGTTCTTTATCCTGCGGCACATTAAAATCGCATCTTACGAGAACTTTTTTCCCTTTCAGCTCAAGTGAATCGATGGTCAGAGTGTTCATTTTATTCTCCGTTATTTCAATTTTTCGTTATCCTGAACTCTCAATATAACAATTTAAAAACCTGTTTCAAAAAAATATTTATAATTAATTTATTTTGTTTTTTATGATTTTTTTAAATAGATTAGAATAAATAACGATCTGACGCGTTTACCAAACAGGAAACAAATTGAGAGCATCTGTGGAAGAAGGGACTGAATTGAAAGAAAGAGATCTGATAAAAAAATATGTTTCTACAAAGGATTCAAAATATTTTTCAAAGATCATGGCTATATATGACAAAAAACTGTTCAATTACATAGTAAA
>CALMWI010000188.1 GCA_937873545.1 uncultured bacterium
GGTCACTAAAAGCAGAAAAGCAGCTTTCATAAAAAGAGGATCGCTCAAATGCGCTCCAGCCTGAAGATGGGTGTATGACAATGATGAATCCTGTGCGTTACGTACTTTAACCGACAGAAGCAGGATCCCTATAAAGGCAAGAACGATCCCGAATGATGAAATAAAAAGGAATTTCCAAGCGGCTTCCAGTGCGTTAGGATATCTTTCATGATAGATCAGAAATGTAACGGCTACAGTAGTTATCTCAAGGCTAACCCATACTATTACGATATTGTCGGCGAAATATATGCTGCTTAAAGCCGTTGAAAGAATTATTATCAGGCTTATAAATCTTCCTTTCATTTTTCTTTCAGGGATATATCTTTCAAGATAATATCGGCTGTGCCAGAAAACAGGGATAAGTATTAAGCTCAGCAGTCCGTTAAGCAGTATGCCAAGACTGTCGAATTTATAATAAGCTGAATCAGGGCTGTTCAGATTCATATATGCATAAACTGAAAGTGATATTTGAAGAAGGCTGTAAACTGAAGCTGCGGAATAATTTATGCTCCGGTTCTTGTTTGAAAAGACCGATAAAGCTAAAAGAGCTGATATTATAAAGAAAATCAATAGTGCCATTTTAATCTTTCAGCTTATTTAGACTTGAGGTTGACATGTTCCCGAAAGCGCTGCCTATCTTATCAATGAATATTCCGATGATCAGTACAGCGATCAGGATATCGATCAGGACAGCCATACTTACCAGGAACGGAAATTCACCGCCGACCGCCAGAGAAAGAAGGAAAGCTCCATTCTCAACGATCATGATCCCTACGATATGATTGAAGATGTTTTTGTGTACTATCGTGAAATATATTCCGCCCAGAATGGTTGAAAGGGCTATCGAAAGAAATTTCACATCAACGAAATGGTTTTTTATTGAATAAGCCGTAAAGAAACTTAGTATAATTATAGCTGTGATAATCAGCACGGAATAAAAGAACGGTATATAATTTTCCACCAGCCTGTTCAGGTTATTCGTCCTCCTGATCCTGTTTAAGAACAAGGGAATTATTATAGCCTTGACTATAAGTGTTTCAAGGAGAATAAGGATCAGACCGAGAAGATTTATCTCGATAAGGTTTATGAACGCGATTATAAAAAGCAGCGTACCCTGAACGGCAAGAAGGTTGATATGTTTTTCAACTCTTTCGGAAAGAAAGAAATATATCAGCGTGCAGGCGAAAATTATAAGAAGTACTATCATCATGGCAGCATACCCACTTTTTCATGTATTATCAGGATCGTAAGAAATACTACAATGGAGAGTGCTGACAAAGTAATTATCCATTGCGCGTTCCTCATCATTTTATTTCGGGCTCTGAATGATTCCACAAATGCAACGAGAACCGCATAAATTATCTGAACAATAGGGAAGAATGCAAGCTGAACAAAATAGCTGTTCTGAATAGGCAGAGCAAGATTGAATATAAGGCTGCCGAATATCGCGAATTTAAGTCCGCCGGCGAGCTGAATAAGACCCAGTTCAAACCCGCTGTGGTCAAGCACCATTACCTCATGCACCATAGTAAGCTCAAGATGCGTTTTCGGGTCATCGACAGGTAAGCGGCTGTTCTCGATCATCGAGAGCCAGAATATCAGGTAGATCGAAAGCGCGGAAACAAAATAGGTTAGAGCTGATTCTACATACAGATTGCTGAAAATATCATAAAATGAATTATGGCCCGTATGAAGCGCAATAGAACCCATAAAGATGAATAGCACAGGCTCGGCGAGAAGCGAATAAAATGCCTCGCGGTTGGCACCCATGCCTTCAAATCCGCTTCCGGTGTCCATGGCGGCGATTATCATAATGAATCTGCCCGATGCCATAAGATAAGCGAACATTACAAAGTCCCCCTCAAATGAAAGGAGAGCTTTGTAATTTCCGACCGGAATAAAGAATACGGCTGTAAGAAGAGAAGAAAAATAGATTATCGGAGCTAGCTGGAATAAAAACCCTGTAGTCCGGCTGTAAACATTACCTTTTTTCATCAGCTTGATAATATCGTAGAAATGCTGCATAATACGGGGACCTTTTCTGCCCGCTACCTTAGCTTTTACAACGGACACTATTCCCGGGAAGATCAGGCTTGTTACCAATATTAAAACCAACCCGATGCCCATGCTAAATGATCCCCAAAATTGAAATTATAGTAATTACGATCACAAATACGATAGCGTACAAAAGATAATGCTGTATATTTCCGGTTTGAAAAATTGCGATCTTTTCCATAAAAGAAAGAAGTGCTCCTGCCGGTCTTGAAATAAGATTATCTTCAAAAATATCGGAGCTGCCTGTTTTAAAATATGACTCGGAGGGAAATATTTTCTCCTTCGTCAGAGGCCTGAAATGTTTTTTTACACCGACAAGTAATTTTGCCTTCATTATGATATATTCGGCATAAGAAGTGGCACTATATTGATGATGCGCAGGATCAGAACCCGTATAAGCGCAGCCCCAGGTAGATCCGATCTCCGAGTGTCTGACTTTAGACAGCTTCAATTTTATAAAAAGCAGTATGCCGATGAATATAAGAAAAAGGCTGAGTGACAGCGATATTCCCGACATTGTGCCCGCCATATTTATTAAATAACTTGTATCGTCCACGAATACTCCCGCTACAAAAGACATTGGTCTCAGCATTAGAAAAGGCATAATTCCGATCGTAATAATTAAAACTGCGATTATTAATTTTGGGAGCAGCATCGATCGTCTGACTTCATGGCTGTGTCGGGTTTTATCGCTGCGTGCAGTCCCGAGGAAGATGATGCTGAAGACTTTTGTAAAGCAGAATACCGCAAGCCCGCCTATGACTGCAAGAGCTACAATACCGGCAAGCAGGGTGACACTCAAGATGGAATCGCTGACCATAAGCGATTTGAATAATCCGGTGTATATAAGAAATTCTGATATAAATCCGTTGAAAGGAGGCAGTCCTGAGATCGCAGCGGCACCAATAAGAAAGAAAACAGCGGTTGCAGGCATTTTCTTCATCAGTCCGCCAAGGTTTTCAATGTTTCTTGTATGGGTATGCTGGTAAATGCTCCCTGCGGTATACACCAACAGCGATTTAAAAAGCGCATGATTGAGCACATGAAGCAGTCCGCCGGCAAA
>CALMWI010000189.1 GCA_937873545.1 uncultured bacterium
TTACGCCAATACGGATATTTCTGCCGTTCTGAACGGTCGCATCAAAATATCCCGCTCCTTTGAAGAAAGCTTTTGTGGAGCAGCTCAGATCTGCATCAAGACTGACAAGCCATTCGAACTTGCTTCCGGCTGATGACATCGCGGTATGATTCGATACTCTTGTCGCAAGTTTTTCTCCCGGATTGAAATTCGGGATGATCTCATTTAGATCTTTCGGCAGATCGTAATTTACAAATCCTTCTAGCAGCTTATATTTTTCCGGATATTTTTTCTGATAAGCTTTTTTCTTCATTTCCCATTCTGTGTAATTTTCAACTTTCTTCTGAATGAGTTTCGAGAAATGAGCTTTAACAGATTTATCTACAAAGAATTTTTTCTTCGGATCAAGACCCAGAAATTCTTTTGTTAGTTCAGTTTCTTTTTCGACTAGAGTAGCGCCGTGCGCTTTTTCCGATCCGCATTTATTCGGTGACCCGTAGCCTATCGTTGTTTTAACGATAATAAGTGAAGGATTATCTGTAACTGATTTAGCTTTAGCAATTGCTTTATTGATGCCTGACAGATCGGTGTCGCCGTTTTTTATGATCTGAACATGCCATCCGTAGCTCTCATATCTTTTTTTCGTATCTTCAGGAAATGTCAATGAAGTCGGTCCATCTAAGGAAATATCATTCGAGTCGTAAAGCATGATCAGCTTTCCGAGTTTCAGATAGCCTGCAATGGAAGCCGCTTCCGCGCTTATCCCTTCCATAAGACATCCGTCTCCGACAAAGCAGTAAGTATAATGATCAATAAGATCTATTTCTTCATTATTGAATTTATTCGCGAGAATTCTTTCGGCTATAGCCATACCGACAGCATTTGCAGCACCCTGACCTAAAGGTCCTGTGGTAGTTTCCACTCCGGCTGTATGCCTGAATTCCGGGTGGCCCGGTGTTTTACTCTGCCACTGTCTGAAATTTTTGATATCATTAATTGGCAGATCATATCCGAACAGGTGAAGAAGGCTGTATAAAAGGCTGCTTCCGTGGCCTGCCGACATTACGAACCTGTCTCTA
>CALMWI010000190.1 GCA_937873545.1 uncultured bacterium
ATGAAAACGGACAGGGCGATGCAGTTTTTACTTACAGGCGGAGTTGTTAAAGAATAATGTTCTCAGGAATATTCATATCTCTGGTTCTTTTATCATTCGTAATATATATTGTTCCGAACCGTTTCAAGTATATATGGACTCTCTGTCTTATCGTTTCCGTATCGGCGATCAGTACTATCTGGAGTATAGATGCGCTTTTTATTTCGTCTATTCCGACAGTCGTTGATATCGGACTTGACTATCTGAATTATGATTTTATTCTGCATATAGATAAATTGTCCGCGTTTTTTGTTCTGACAGTGAATTTCACGGTGATCACAGGTTTTATTTACGCTTACAAATATCTCGAACCATATTACAGAATAAAGTATCCGTTAAGTTTCTCCATCCATTACTTCTCATACTTCTGGTTATATCTTTCTATGATAATGGTGGTCATGCTTCAGGATGGCATAGCCTTCATCATAATGTGGGAAATAATGGCGAGCTCCTCATTTATGCTTGTTATTTTTAATGCGGAGAACAGGTTGATAATGAAGACAGGGATCAATTATCTGATACAGATGCATATCGGAATGATATTCCTTCTTATCGCTTTCCTGATCGCTGAAAAAGAAACCCGTGTTATGGGTTTTGGCGCGCTCAAACCTTATTTCTCATCGAACCCGAACCTGACGCTTTTCATCCTGTTCTTCATCGGATTTTCGATGAAAGCGGGATTTATTCCCTTGCATACATGGCTGCCTCTCGCGCATCCGTCAGCTCCGTCCCATGTTTCGGGCGTGATGTCGGGTGTGATGATAAAGATGGGATTTTACGGCATTCTGAGAGTTATTTCCGCGCTTCAGTCAGAATTGTTCACTATCGGAACTATCATATTAATAATATCTCTTCTTACAGGTCTTTTCGGCATAATGTCCGCAATTACCCAGCGTGATATAAAAAAAATGCTGGCATATTCCACAATTGAGAATGTCGGAATTATCGGCATCGGTATCGGTCTTGGAGTAATCGGCATGTCAATGAACAGTCAGATTCTTACGCTTTTCGGATTCAGCGGAGCACTTGTCCATATATTCAATCACTCTCTATTTAAATCCCTGCTTTTCTACATTGCGGGATCTGTTAATCACTCTACCCATACGAAGGATATGGAACTGCTCGGAGGTCTGATAAAAAAAATGCCTCACTCTGCATTTCATTTCCTTATCGGATCATTGGCGATCTGCGGACTTCCGCCCTTCAACGGTTTTATATCCGAGTACATTTTATTTTCCGGCATGTTCATGTCTGTTTCCGGTTCGGGTCTTTATACTTCGTTTCTTATTTTAGCAGGTATTACCGGTCTTTCGCTTATTGGAGGACTCGCTCTATTCTGTTTTGCCAGAGCATTCGGAATAACTTTTCTGGGACAGGAAAGATCCGCGAGGGTACATGTGGCTGAAGAAGTGAACAAATACATGCTTATGCCAGGATACATAATCGTGTCAGTAATTATGCTTATAGGACTCGCTTCTTCGTTTCTTGTAGTACCGGCTTTCGATATTGCATCAGTTACATTTATGAATAATATGTATGAAATTTCAATTATGAATAATGTGTTTCATAACCTTATGCAGATCAATATCCTCAGCGGATCTTTCATTATTATTACATTTGCTCTTTATACGCTCAGACAAAAGATTTTTAAAGCCAAAAAAGTTGATCAAGGTCCGACCTGGGGTTGCGGATACACGGCCGGAACTCCGAAACATCAATATACCGCGACTTCATTTTCCGATAATTTCACAAGCCTTGCCAATCCTGTTCTCGGATCAAAAAAGATAAATGAAAAAATACTGCCTGCTGATATATTTCCTGAAAAGAAGAATTTCAGTTCTTTATCCATAGATATTTTCGATGACTATGTAATAAATTATCCCAAAGAATTCCTTTTAAAACTCTTAAAAAAGATCGCGGTGATGCAGACAGGTCAGATCCACCATTATATTCTGTACACTTTCTTATTTATAATCGCAGCGCTTTTACTAACTTATTTCGAGCTGATCTGAAATGACAGGGATCATTCTTACAATACTTACGGCTGTTATATTTCCGGGAATAATACTGAGAACTAAAAGTATAGTTTCGGGAAGAAAGGGACCCGGGCTGTTTCAGCCTTTAAAAGATATTAAAGTTCTTGTTCAGAAAGACAGCGTATTCAGCGGCAGTTCGAGCGTTATTTTTCAGATTGCACCAACTGTCGGACTGGCGGCGGTCATATGCGCGATGCTTCTGATACCTTTTGCGCACCAACAGGCTTTTTTTAATTTCGACAGCGATTTTGTATATTTTTCATACCTCCTGGCTGTAGGCAAATTTTTTATTATAATTTCATCTCTTGATACCGGAAGCGGTTTCGAGGGAATGGGAGCGAACAGAGAAGCTTTGTTCTCAATGCTTGTAGAACCTGCGTTCTTTATACTTCTTGCTACTTTAGCCATGTTCACAGGCTACACATCTTTTTCCGATATTTTTACATCATTTTATATAACACAAAGCGATTTCGTGCTCATCTTCAGCGTGATAGGAGTATATTTATTCATTCAGATCGCAATGATCGAGAACAGCAGGTTTCCCACTGATGATCCTAAAACTCATCTTGAACTTACAATGATCCACGAAGTAATGATCCTTGACAACTGCGGATACGATAAAGCTCTTATACACATAACCTCCTATCTGAAATTCAC
This sequence comes from uncultured bacterium, assembly GCA_937873545.1. Lineage (GTDB taxonomy): Bacteria > UBA4055 > UBA4055 > UBA4055 > UBA4055 > UBA12480. The sequence continues at coordinate 2,733 of CALMWI010000190.1, forward strand.
CCTATACGGAGCCATTATTTATAATTTGTCCGTTCCGGCTGACTGGAACATTTTTCTTCAGATAATTTTGTTCATCATGATACAATTTTTATTTGCGGTCGTAATAGGCCTGCTTGAATCATTTAGGGCCAGGAACAAAATGGGTAAGAATCCCAATTTCATATTGACCTTAACTGCTGTCTCATTTATCGCTTTTGTAATAATTATGATAATTACAGGAAAAATAGCTTAAATGATAAACTACTTGACAGTAATATTCGCTGTAACCATCGTTTATCTTGCAGTAACGGAAAGATTTGCTGTTTATGCAAGACTTCTCGGACTTCAGGGAATTATCCTGTTCGGAATTACACTCGCAGAACTTCATAAAGCCAGCATCGGCGACCTGATTTTTATTTCATCGGAAACTCTATTTTTCAAAGGTATGGTCGTGCCGTATATGATCAATATTATCGTAAAAAATACGAAAGTTGTTAAAGTAACTACCGAAGCACTGTCGGGCTTTTATGAACTTCTTCTTATAATAATCTCACTTTTAATAAGTATCTTTATGGCCTACACTCTTAAGAATCCGTACATAAATACGGTATTTCTGACAATAGCGTTCTTTACTATGTTCTCAGGACTCATAATAATTGTAACTCACAGACTGATACTTTCTCATCTGATAGGATTTCTT
>CALMWI010000191.1 GCA_937873545.1 uncultured bacterium
TCGCGGTCGAATTTTTCTTTGCCGGTCTCAAGCCGATAGTCAAGGATATGATCGGGTAGTTCGTCTAAAGTCTTAATTATTTTTCTTATTGATCTTCATGAATATAGTCTTTAAATTCCACCCAATCTGTTTTGAAGGAACAAACGATGCCGAAAAATATTTTCCTGCAGATCAATTCATCAGGTTGTTTAACGAGTTGTCAGCACTGCTGGGCGCAGAGTAAGCCTTTTAGGCATATACCGCTTAGTGATGTTGAAGATATTTTATTTAAGATGAAAGAGTATCTTGTCGATAAGCCAGAATACACCTTGGATCCATTTCCGATGTTTGAGGAATTGGCGCATCCTGAGACTGTCGAGCAGATGAAACTTTTCATAAAATACGGAATGACACCTTATGAAATGCCGACTTCGGGTATTGCATTAGCCAGCAGAACGGACTGGAAACAGATACTTGACTGCATTAAGGAACTTGAATATAAGTTTATGGTGCTTTCTTTTCACGGCATCGGCTCTACCCATGATAAGGCTGTCAATCGAAATGGAGCTTTTGAGGATCTGAAGATGGCTCTGAAAAGGATCCGCTCTGCCGGTATTGATTTTTCGGTGAATGTTTTTATTACAAAAGAAAGTGCAAATGAAATCCCCGAGCTTATCAATAAGGTTATAGTTCCCGATAAAGTACATGAAAATATACTGATCTCTTTTGCGCGTTATAACGCGACTTCGAGAGGCAGAAAATACGAGCAGATCCGTGCTGAATATTCCGATGTGGAAAAGATAAGCTCAACTTTGGCTGAATACTGCGGTGACGGTGAAACAGTTCCAGATAAAGAACAGTTTTTATCAGGGATAAAAGCAAATACCGAAGCTGAACTGGTAAAACTGGCTTTATCTCTATCAAATGAAGAACGAAAGAATTATAAACCCCGTTTTATGGATGACATCTGGCTCGTAGCGGATCAGAATTTTGATCTATATACAGGTAAAGGCAATTATCTTACGATT
>CALMWI010000192.1 GCA_937873545.1 uncultured bacterium
TTTTTTTATTAAGTGATTTTAAGAATAATTTACCAAAAATGCAAAGACTTTGAAAAATAAAAAAAAACAGTTATATTTAAAACTGAAGAAAATAGAGGAGCTTTGATGCCGATCCGAAAAACTCTAACTCAGGAAGGAACGTTTAAAACGATGCGGAACATGTCATTCGAGAATGTACTTATCGGCTGGTTCATGCAGGACGGCTGGCAGGTGTTCAAGCCGGTTCTTGACGACGGTCATCAGACCGATGTGCTGATATCAGACGGTCCGAATTTCTACAGGATCCAGGTAAAAACATTTGAGGATAAGGGAACTTATCAGGAAGTCCATAAGGACTGGGATGACGGCAGTATAGACTGCGTAGTATATTTTTCCAGAGACACAAAATTCGGTTATGTCGCGCCTGCATTCAGGGAAGAGAAGAGGCTTTTAGAACATACTGAACATATAAGATTTTCAGGGAATTCAAATTCTTTCATAAAGGCATTCCATAAGCTGGAAGTGAAAAGATGAAGCTTAGAATTATATTTATAGCTGTTGTTTTCATTCTATCTTCGTGTAACGAAAGCAGAACCGCTACAGGAAATCAGACCGTAATCGATCTGTCTTCTTTCGGAAGCGTGAACATGATAAAAGAGATCGGTGGAGATATTTATGTTCTCAACTCAACAGCTTCAGCGATCCATAAACTGAGCAGAGATTCATTGAGTATTTTCAGAGATCTGGAAATAGGAGGAAGAGATTTCCTTCTTGATTTTGACATTGAAGGCGATAAAGTTTATTATTCGAATACTTATGACGAGATATTCATCAGCTCGGGAAGTGCGATCGAAGATACGATTAGTGTGTTCAATCCGGACAGGATCGCAGTTATAGATTCTTTGTTGTTTGTAACTTCAAGAAAGCCTGAAGATGAAAATGTTCTTCTGAAGCTTTACGATATAAAAAGTAAAAAAGAGATCAGCTGCATTCCGCTGAACGATTCGCCTGTCACAGATATAAAGTTCGCGCAGGTAGCTATATCCGAAGTTCAGGGCGGTATATGGCTGGCGAACCCTTTCAGATCGAAGCTGGAGAGATATAATGACGAGCTAAAAGTCGTCTCTAGTATTGATCTGCCTCAGGATTATGAATATGGAAATTTCAGTTTATCAGAAGCAGGAATTATAATGTTAGCTACCAAAGTAAACGAAGTATTTTTGTTTTTCATTAAAAGCGATAAGCCCGAGATCATCAGAGAAAGAAGTATAAATTCCTTAAGCACGGACATCAGGACTTCATGTATCGCGAAAGGTAAGGTCCTGCTGTATGATTTCATAAATTCTTCAATCATTATTAATTTGACAAAATAAATCATTAGCATTAGATTACCGCCGAATTTTAAACAGCGGCAGGAAATGTTTAAATTTTTACAACATATTGTCTTTTTCTTCAAATACTCGTAAAATCAAAAAAATACCCGTAAAGATACTTAAAACTAAAAATAAGAGGTGGTTTGATGAAACTATCCAGTTTAATACATGAAGAATTAATACTCTGGAACGATGAAAAGATTTCTAACGACAAAGAACTCTTTGAAAAAGCTTCTCAGATGGCTGCTGAACAGTTCCATCTGAATAAAGATGAAATTTATTCATCTTTTATTAAAAGATACGAACTCGGTCATGATATTTTTGACGGACAGTACGCAATACCGCACGGACGACTGGATAATTTCAATGACCTGATAATTCTGATTATTAAAACCAGAAAAACGATCAGATTCGCTCAGGGCGAAGCTGATTTCTTCTTTTTTCTGATGACCAGCAACACAGGTTCTAATGCGTATCTGAAAGCCCTTGCAGGTATTGTAAAGATAATCAAGGGTAACAAAGAGAAACTGAAGAATCTGAAAAGTGCAGATGAGCTTCAAGATCTGATAAAGGCATCAAATATCAAGCTTGAAGAACCTCTTACAGTGAGTGAAATAATGAGTAAGGACATCTTTACAGCAAGACCTGAGCAGACGGTTTCGCATATTCTTAACATTATGAAAGCCAAAAATCTGAAATACATGCCCGTGGTTAACGAAAAGGACGAGTATATCGGTAAGCTTGACCTTCTTGACGTGCTTGACATTGCATATCCTTCTTACCTTTTTCTTATGAATAATCTCTCATTTCTGAATAACCTGAGATCTTTTGAAGATTTCATTGAAAAAGAAAATGATGTGCTTGTCAAAGATGTTTTTAAAGCAGGACATAAAAGGGTAATAAGATACGATGCGAGCATAGTAGAACTCGGTTTCGTAATGAAGAAGGAGCATATGCATTATGTAACTGTAGTTGATGAAAATGACAAGGTTATAGGCATTGTTTCGATGAGAGATGTGTTAAATAAAATTATAAGAGCTTAAAATGGAACAGATCCTTGCTGTATCAATATTCTCGGTCGCATATTTTTTTATAGCTACAGAAAAGATA
>CALMWI010000193.1 GCA_937873545.1 uncultured bacterium
TTTTCCCATCAATAATGATTTTGTGACAGTTATGAAACAATCTATCAAGGAGAGCTGATGCAATGACCGGTTCAGAAAAAAGCTCATCCCATTTCTTTATAGGTCGATTACTTGTAATTACGCATGATCCGTTTTCGTATCTTTCCGAGATAACTTCATTTATAATATTCAGCATTGGATCTGAAAATGGCACCATTCCCCAATCATCAAGTATCAGAAGATCACATTTGATATATGAGTTTAATTTCTTCTGATAAGTTGAGTCCGCTTTGCCGGAATAGATATGTTCAAGCATTTTGGCAGTACGGGTGAATATAACCTTGCATCCCCTGTGGCACGCTTCAAGACCAATAGCCTTTGCAAGAAATGTTTTACCAACACCGGCAGGTCCTGCAAAGATTATGTTTTCCTTCCGGTTCATGAATTCGCATGTTGAAAGATTCATTATCTGCTGTCTGTTTATTTTAAGATTGAAATCAAAATCGAATTCAACCAGATTTCTGCATCGACCGAGGTTTGATCTTTTAACTGCATTTTCCTTGTTGACGAAATTTCTTCTGTCGATCTCATCCTGAGTTAAAATCAGAAGAAAATCCATGTAGCTCATCTTTCCTTTAACAGCTTCTGAATTGCGGACTTCAAAATTCTCTATCATCGATTTGAGTCTAAGCTGCTTAAGATTCGATTTAACCTGTACAAATGTCTCCACTATGAATCTCCTTTTTAATTTAATAGTTCGCCAAGATCACGGGCGTAACTTGAATCAAGTGCCTTCTCGGGTCTTTCATCGTCTTTACTGATCTCAGTATTTAAATTCTTCTCAAGAATATTCTTCACTGCACCATATGTGAAGTTGTTAAATGACACAGAATATCTGACAGCCGCCTCAAGATTATCACGTCCATATTTCTTCTCAAGACGGATTATATTCTGAGCTGATCTCAGATTTCTTATCGGTTCTTCATTCAAAAGCCTGTTCACTAGATGAAAAACGGCATCTCCGATCTTTGATGCTTTCTCCATGCAGTAGTTTGTATCCCACTCCATATACCTGAATTTGTCTTCAGGATAATGATCTTTTTTTGTACTGCGTTGTCCCGGATTTACCGGAAAATGGACCGAAACAAGGTTATTTCCATGAAATACAGTAATTTGCGAGGATGTCTTTCTTGCCCATACATGTTTACCGCGAAGTTCGCATGGAACGCTGTAGTAGGCTCTGTCGAACTGTATGTGTGTGTCTCTGCATACTTTCAACTGCTTCCACACAGAGATTTCAAATCGCATTGGTGCTACCGGTTTTAAAGCCTGAAGTTCATAAGTTTCAAAAAGTTCTGAGGGTTTACGCCGGGTTGTTCCATGAATTCTTTCTCTTGCAGTGTTTCTATTCCATTGGGCAAGTTGTCTGTTAGCGTCTGTGAAATTATTGAAACTCCGTAAAGGCAGAAAGTTGTTCTTAACATATTTAACACCGGATTCGACTTTACCTTTATGCTGAGGTGTTGCCGGCAGACATGGATCTATTTGAAAGCCGTAATAATCAGCAAGGTCGGCATAACTTCTGTTGGCTACCGGATCAATGAATGATGCCTTAATGATTGCGCTCTTTAAGTTGTCAGGAACAACTACAAGCGGGACTCCGCCAAAATGTTCAAAAGCATGAATGTGGCAATTTATCCATGATACAACATCCTGGCTCTTAACTATTTCAAAATAGGCATCCCTTGAAAATCCAAGCACCATGGCAAACACATATGCTTTTACAAGTTCGCCAGTTTCTTCATCACAAATCCGTCCGGCATATCCAAAGTCAACCTGTGCGATTTCACCAGCCTTTGTTTCTATTCGCATTACAGGACTTGCGTTCAATTCCCCATGCTTGTTCATGAATCTCACAAGAGAAGAATAGCTTCCGCGGAAACCTTTCTCCTGTAGAACTTCATTCAATCTAACCAGGTTATCGCATTTGCTTCCAAGTTCATTTACGATTTCAGAATTACGAAGCAGCCATCCGAAATTCTCAGAATGTCTCTCTTCCTGGCGGACTCGATGAAACTCTTTCATGATTTCGTCTATATTATTTATAATTCCGGATTGTGATACCAGTATCAAATCAAGATCCGCTTTATATTTCTTTACTGTATTTTTTGATATTCTGCTTTTCCGGGCTATCCTTTTCACGGGTTCGCCTTTCAACAGGTTCTCTATTATTTCCTGTAGCTTATACATATCCAGCTCCCTTCTATCCATACTTCAGCCCTCAGTTTTTGAGGACATTTTGATTTATATTAGGGGGTCAATATACCGATTTTCAGGGGGTCAGCTTTGCGATTATGAGGGGGTCAGTTTCTTGGAAATTGACAAATGGTGATATTTCTTCAAAATGTCATGCGGAATACAATCAATTGAGCCATGTTTATCTTTCTCTTTCTTGAAAGACATTACCAGAGCGGCTGAATACTTTTTAAAAACTGAATATTGAACAAGAATAGTACGTTCAGCCTGATCTTCAACTGCTGAAATGTAAGCAGAATCAAGCTTTAACTGATTTAGAGGAAATTCCATATAGATTACCATAACCCTGTAATATTTGATCTTAGGGGGGATGAACAAAAACACTAAGTATCTATATTACATACGATGGATAAGGGAGTTTAATAAAAAAAATTTTAAATTTCAGATAAAAATCAGGAGGAAAATAAAGTTTTATTCAGCCCAGAGACCTTTTTTCTTATCCCGGGCGTTCTGATATGATTTTAAAAATAGGTCTTTATATTTTACATTAGGGGGTATTGTCATAGGGGAGGCGTAACCGGAGGAAATCATCAAATCATTCAACATTCGCCCGTCTGAAAGAT
>CALMWI010000194.1 GCA_937873545.1 uncultured bacterium
CTTTTTACTTCTCTTTCTTCTCCGGCTTCCTTCGGGCTTGCCGATAATATCTCTTCTATCTCGGGTATTCTCGATTTTATATCTATTTGTTTCTTCTGTGCGGATTTTAGTTTGTCATCACCGTCGTCCTCTGATTTTTTTTCGGTAAAATCCTTGTATCCGTCAGGATTGAACTTTTTTAATATATATCCATAGGCTTCATCATCGACTTTCGATAAAAAACCTTTTGAAACATCAACCTCGGGATGCTCTTTTAGAAGGAAATCCACTATCTTCTGAGTTGAAAGCTCCAGTTCTTTAGCTATTTTAGATATTTGTGTATTTTTACCTTTCATATTTCAGATTTCCCCGCAAGATTTAATTATTTTTTTTATTTCTTTTGAAAGTGCTGATTTTTTAAATCCGATCACTTTTACTCCCTCTTTACCTATCAGTTTTCCCAGTTCAACTCCGCAATCAAGCTTAACTGTTTTTTCTTCTCCGAATTTTGTGCTCAGGTTCTTAACAGTGTTCTCACTGGCACCTTCGCTTATCATAACAAGATCTATTCCTTTTTCAGTCATGTTTTCCAGCCTGTTCTGTCCGATCAGCGCTACTCCCGATCTTATAGAAAAATGGATCAGTGTAGTGACGCGTCCGATGATCTCGTTTTTAGTCAGCGTAGTAACTGTCAAGCGTTGCCTTTATATAGTTGTACTTGTCTTCATCCATCCCTTCGATCTGAAGTATCTCTTCCTTAGGTGTTTCAAAGAATTTTTCTGCGTCAGTTATGCCGTTATCCTTAAGAAGCTCTTTAAGCTCGTCAGTAAATTCTTCTACTTTTTCAATGGTAAGGTTTGTGATCTCATCGTATTCTGATTCGGTCATCACCTTGATCTTATACCCCGAAACTTCCTCAGTCAGCTCAATATTGCTGTTCTTAAGGCCGATAACATCATTATAAATATGGTCGGGAACCACTATCTCGGCGGTTTTGTTTTCCGTATCAAGTTCGATCTGATACTCGGTTTTTATTCCGAGCAGCCTGGTGATGAACATTTTAGGCTCGCCGATCTTCTGAATGATGTCTATCTTCTCTTTATTTAGTTCGGATACTATTGCGGTGATCCTCGCGCCCCTCTGTCCGACGCAGGCACCGACAGGATCTACTCTTGAGTCGAGTGTTTCGAGGATAACTTTTGATCTGATACCCGGTCTTCTTGCTACCTGAACGATCTCGATTATTCCATCGCTTATCTCAGGCACTTCGGACTCGAAAAGTTTCTTAATAAAATCGGCATCTGCTCTTGACACTATTACCTTTACATCCTGATTTTTAAAGTAAACATCTTTTATCACAGCTTTAACCAGTTCTCCTCGTCTGTATCTTTCGTTAAAAACAGATTCTGATTTTGGCATTATAACTTCGATATCATCATAATTGATCTTTATTTCTCTTGGAGTGATCTGATGGATCGAACCCATTATGATCTCGCCGATCTTTTCAATATATGTGTCGTGGGTATTGGCTCTTTCCACTTTCTTTATCTTCTGGGCAAGGATCTGCTTTGCAGCTATAATATGTCTTCTTCCGAAAGAATCGAAATCTATTATCTCGGGGAAATCGTCTCCTACTTCAGCGTCCTCGTCCAAAGCCTGAGCCTCAGATAATTTTATCTGGCTGACCGGATCTTCATAATCCTCGTCTTTCACGACTTCTCTTTCATGAATGATCTCTACATCGCCCGAGTCAATATTGAAAGTTACGCTGAAATAATCTTCGGCGTTAGCTTCTTCGTCAAGATTATACTTTTTCTTTAATATGCTCAAAAAGATTGATTTTACAATTTCACTCAGCTTTGATTTTTCGATCTTTTTTTCTTTGATTATGCCTTCGATAGCGCTTACTACTTCGCGAGCATCCATTTGATCATGCCTCCGTTTATTAAAATTTTATTTTTATTTTCGCTTTGAGAATATCTTCTGTTCTGATCTCTTTTTCTTCATCCTCTATCTGCAGTACCAGTTTATCTTCGAATGCCTTTATAAGCATTCCTTCGACATTTGTATTCTTATCCCCGCCTTTCAATAATATTTTCAGCAGTCTGCCTTCGTTCCAGTAAAAATCTTTGAAGCTCTTAAGCTCTCTGTCAATTCCGGGAGAGCTGACTTCAAGCTGATAATCATCCGGCAGTATTCCGTTTTCGGATGCTTCACAGAGTTTCCTGAATTCTTTGGCTATTGATGCGAGATCTGACACCATAGGTCCCTTTTTCGATCCGACGGTTACCCTTACAAGCAACCCTTTTGAATTTGAAGTGATGACAGTATCAACTACTTCCTGCCCGAATTTTTCTGCGATGGGTTTTATCGCTTTTTCTACTATTTCTGCCTGATCAACCGTAATTTTCTCCTTTTTTATAAACAAAAAAGTGGGGTTTACCCACTTCTCCAGTTCTTTCTCACAGTCACTCCGTCAAATATAACTAATGAAATTTCGTTCCGCAAGTTGAAAATGAACTATTTGCAGAAATTTATAATGCTTTCTGATAGCCCTTCAGGATCAAGCTTCAGTATTTTGAATAATATTTCTGTATTTCCGTGCTCGATAAATTCATCCGGCAGGCCGATCCGTTTTACTTCGGGTGCTTTTGAAGCAGATGAATTATAATACTCCAGCACTGCGCTGCCGAATCCTCCCTGCAGGCTGTTCTCTTCAATTGTGATCACTTTTCTGTATTTTACTGAT
>CALMWI010000195.1 GCA_937873545.1 uncultured bacterium
TTGAACGGGTGACGCTTACAAGTCCATCGTTAAGCTCCGCGGACTGAATTTCCAGCCCGCTTTTTTTACCGAGAACGGTTTTCAGGCTGAATGGAAATTCAACCGTATATGAGGCATCCCATTTCTCCATCCTGAAAGGATTTTCAACCCAGAAAGTAAAATCCGGATTAATATATTCTCCCTGCCCGTTGTCAAGAGTATATGGCGTGATCACGGAATTGGCGTTGACTGTAACACTCATTCTTAAATACTCTTTGTACAAAGCCCCGCTATACGGGTTCGAATTGAACCTCGCGCTTATGACTGACATCTTATTACTGTCCGCGGCAAAATTATAAAATCCCGAAAAATTAAGATTGAACAGAGATAATGACGATTCCCTGTCGCCGGATCTGATCTTCGCGTCGAAAAGGTTTAAAAGTGAGTAGTTAAGCCTCATAGTCTCGCTTTTATTCGTGCCTCCAATGATTGAAGGTGAAAAAGTATCGTATTTCACACCTCTAGAATTTGTATTGTAATACCCGTATTTATCCTTTGAAAAATCCGGATAATATGTGAATCCCATTGACGGGGATATAGTATGCCTGATCTTCCTTAATGCGAATAACTCAGGCTGGAAGATGCCGTAGATCTTCGTGTCAAAATTAGCCGACAGATCGTAAACACTCCTGTGCCTGGTTCCTTTTACGACATTCAATTCATCATCATAATACCTGAATGCGACATCGTGCTTATAATTAAAAGATTCCTTCAGATTGAAATACCTGAAAACCTTATGGGTATGTTGTATGTAGGATGTTGTTTTCAAACCGTAATTTGTCAGGGTTGAATCGCGATTGTATAATTCATAATCATCAGCACCAGTACTTGAAAAATAATATTTACTCTTGTGATCTGCCAAAAGAAAGTTCTGACTGCTGCCTATCCTCAGGCTGCCGTATTCCGTCCTTTCGCTAATGTTCATATTTGCAGTTGAATTCTCATCGAACACATTTTCATCATCGTAAACATTTACATTTCTGTTTACATTCAGCGAACCGTCATACTGGAATTTTTTTACCATATCAGGCATATCGGAATCCGCAAACGGTCTTCTTCCGCTCAGGCTGTACGAAATATTCGGGAAAGTATATCTGACTATAGCCGTATCCACATACTGCGTGACTGAGGACATAGTTCTGAAATTATCTCCCGTATTGTACCATCTTTTATTGAAAATACCGCTTGAATACAGCTTATTCGTCATCCTGTCCGCGCTGGTTTCACCCAGATCCCGCACAAGGCTCCTTTTAGTAACATAATCGGCCGTTGCGTTGAAAGTCATTGACGGACTTATTCTGTGGTCGTGAACTCCTCTAAACCTCCAGTCATGTGTCTCGTGGTCGTTCGTAAAATCCGCCGAAATATCGCCGTCTATCACATATTTCTTCTTGTACCTGAAATTCTGACTGAGCAGATATCCGTACCTGTCATAATAATCCATTAATACCGTATAGTCGGTATAATCGGACATATCCCAGAAAAATCCCAGATGCTTGAACGAATTCCCTTTTGTCGAGCTGTAATAGTATGACGGCAGTATAAAACCCGAATTCCTTCCCTTGTTGTTCTTGTATAATATGAAGGGGAACCAGCCGACTGGAACTTCGTCAAAATACAAGGTTATCGGCTTTGCGAAAACCCAGTTGTTTTGAGTAACGATAATGCTGTCCGCCCTGAAATGATAATGCGGGTCGGGAAGATCGCAGCTGGATATCTTGGCATTTATGCCGTGTATATCGTTGTTTTCAAGTTTGACCATATTTCCGGTCTGAAAATATGTGTCGTCCTCCTGTCGCGTGCTCTTTAAAACGGTTCTTGCTCCGGAAACCTTGCCCTGCTTAGTATCCAGATTATAAGACATCCTGTCGCCCGTTACGGTCTCGTTCCCTTCGGTTATCGTAGGTCTGCCTTTAACAATAATGCTGTCTATTTTAGCCGGATCGGATTTTGAATAAAGAGTATCCTCTTTCTGGTAGGCATCCACGACATTTGTTTTTGTATCAAGAATAATACCATAGGCGGAAAAATCCATTTTTTTGTACTTTAGCCTTGAATTTCCCGACAAATATATCTTTTCGCCTGAAGCGTCATAATCTATCTTGTCTGCGAAATAAAATATCATCGTATCAGGCTGAGCGAGCTCTTTTTCGATCTGCGCGGATGCCGAATAAAATAATGCGGACGCAAATATAAGTATTGGCAGAAAAATCCGCATTTTACTAACTATTTCCTTTTCTGTTTTACCGTTAAAGGCTTACCTTTTGAATGTATAATTTCTTTGTCGTCTATCATCTTCCAGAGCACAGAATTTATATCCTGGGGTGTAAGATGCGATAAAGCTCCGCTGAATTTGGAGCGTGTTTTCTCGGCCGAATAGTAGCCGCTTAACACATATGGCAGGTAGGATTTGATAAACTCCTCTTCCTCAACGGCCTTAAGTATCATTTTCCTGATCTCGTTTATAGAATTGAGCATTATCTCCGAGTACAACTTTATCTGATCTTTATCGAATTTATCATCAAAAGAGAAGGTAAGAAGCTTGTTATCCTTTCTAAAAAGACCTACCGGGATCTTGTACGAATAGAATAGGTTTGAATTCGCGCCGTTCTGGGAATTCATTTTTCGGATGAAAGAATTCAGCACCGTAAGTGAGATGAAATAAAAATCCGGATCCTTGTACGTTTTTTTAACTGCATCGAACTTTCCGAAATCCTTGACCGCGATCCATACGGGGATATCCATATCGGACTGAACCGCCATAAGTTCTTCTGTCTCTTCTCTGTTCAGGTTGAAGTATTTGACATTGGGACCACCGCTCAACTCATACAGCTTGCGGCATTTGACATCTATAAATATCATTCCGATATTCGGGACTTTAACCAGAAAATCCGGTCTGGTCTTACCTATGTTGAGGTGAAAATCCGACGATCTTTCGCTTATCTGCATGAAGTTGCCGGTATATACGCACTTGTACTGCTTTTTCTCGAATATCTTCCCCAGCTCATTTTCTGCAATGTAGGAAGCTATTTCGGTAGTCTCGAAAAAATTGCTGATCCGGATCCCTTCGATCTTCTTTTTTCCCTTGAGCAGAGTGATGTCTGAATCCTTTATCTCTTCACGCTTCATGTCCTCCAAGAATTTGCTTTTGTGGAAACCCTGGTATATCTCCAGAGTGTTTTCTTTAGAATTCCGTGTCAGTTCAGCCATGCGATCCTCCCTGTCAGATAATTTTTTTTATGTCGGCTATATTTTCCAGATAATGATCAAAGTCTTTAAATATCATCTTCGTTTCTTTTCCGTAACCGCTACCGACAAGCACAGTAGTGAGTCCGGCTTTTGATCCTGCGACCATATCGGCCTCTTTATCTCCGATCATATACGATCCGGTTCTGTCGATGTCGTGATCTCTGATCGCTTTTTCAATCAGAGCAGTACCGGGCTTTCTGCATTCGCACCGGACGGAATATTCAGTTACAGACCCGTTCTCATAATGCGGACAGTAATAAATTCCCGAGAACTCAAAGCCGTTTTTTAAGGCTTCTTTTTTTATGTGATCATGAAGCTTTTCCACATCCCCGACAGAAAAATACCCACGGGCGATCCCGGATTGATTCGAAATAATTATGAGCTTGAATCCCTTTTTGTAAAGATACAAAAGGGCTTCGACAGCGCCCTTTTCAAATTCAAAATCTTCGATTTTGTAAAGATAGTTCTTGTCAATATTGACAGTCCCGTCCCTGTCGAGAAAGACAGCTCTGTTCATCAGAAAACTCTCAGTTCGAAAATGTAAGGCACTTCCGCCTTGTATTTATTGTGCTCCATTCTGTTCAGAACTTCATCGATATGATCCATAGAATATCCCAGATTTACCGTATCGAGCCTGCTCTTTTTTTCATCTATGATCGAATCCAGCACTTCGTCAGCCTGTTTATATGTAAACCCGAAATCTTTTTCATCTGTCTGTCCTTCTATCAGATCGGCAGAAGGAGCTTTATTTATAATATCTTCAGGTATTTTTAGGTATCTGGCAAGAGCCCATACCTGAGTTTTATAAAGATCGCCTAAAGGATTCAGAATTGAAGCCAGATCGCCGTGAAGCGTTCCATAACCGAGTAGTCTTTCGGTCTTGTTGCTCGTTCCCAGTACAAGAGCTTCAAGCTCTGCGGACAGATCGAACAGTACCGTCATCCTTGCTCTGGCCATAATATTACCCAGTCTTGCAGGGCTGACATTGTTAAGTGAACCAGAAAACGCGTCAACAGCCGAAGTTATTTCGACGGTTCTTGATTTAACCCCCAGGAGTTCAATTATCCGGTCTGCATCGGACGATGAGGTCTTTGAGCTTGTTTTATAGGGCATTTTAACGCAGGTCAGATTATCTTTCCCCAGCGCTTCTGCCGCAAGGTAAGCCACTACAGCGGAATCAATTCCGCCAGACAGCCCGAGCACAGCTTTTGAAAAACCGGATCTCCGGAATATCTTCCGCATCCACTCTTCGATCCTTTCTACCGTTCTCTCTTCGTTTATCGACAGCATATTAAAAACTCCAAATTCTTTATTTCGTACCGGCTTTAGCAGCGCCTTTTTCAGACTTCATATTTTTCTTATCGACTTTCCCTTCTGATTTTTGTCCGTTTTCTTCAGGAATATTTTTTTCTTTTTCTTTGGCATCGTTCTGCATTTTCTGGCTTTCTTTTTTCATTTTGTCTCTTTTGTGCTTATCTTTTTTATACTGGGTTTTCTTTTTTAATCCCTTGAATTCTCTCGATCCCGGTTTTATCCCCATCTTCTTTGCTATCTCTCCCCAGCCTTCATTTTTATTCTCGCTGTAAACTTTCATTACTTCAACGGGTTCTTTTTTTACGATTTTAGCCATTTCGAGCGACAAATAAAGATCTGCAGGCTCCATTTTAAGTTTTATCAGTCCTTCGTCCATAGTTTTGTCATTTACTTTATACTCTGCGGCCACTTCCGTCCTGAATGTTTTTAAATCGACTTTTGCGTTATTGTTAACATCATTCAGGAACATGTCGAATTCAGCATCACCTGTTTTTGCGCTAAATCCGAGATCGATACTGTAAGCCGAAAAGATCATCGTAACGACGGTAAAAATAATCAGCTTTTTCATTTTTTTCTCCTTTAATTAAATTAATGAAAAGATTTACCTTTAAAATACATTATAAAGTTAACTTAAACAAAGTTAAATGTCAATTCTATCATAGATTTGTTTGTAAAATATTCTTACATTGTTGAAGATTTATTTAAACTGGCTATGAGGTGTTGTATGCCTGAAATTAAAGATCAGCTAAAAATATCTGTTTACTCGTTCGGGTTCCAGAAAACGGGTATACCTGATAACGAGAACGGCGACGGAGGCGGATTTGTATTTGACTGCAGATTTTTACCTAATCCTTTCCATGATCAGAAACTGAGAGATTTTACCGGACTTGATCCTGAGATCATCCGTTTTTTTTCTGAGTACAGATCTGTTAAGTCATTTATAGAAGACTGCGTCAAAATGATAGAGAAAGCAGCCGAGTCTTATCTTGAAAGAAATTTTCTTAATCTTCAGGTGAGTTTCGGATGTACGGGAGGAAGACACCGTTCGGTTTTTTGCGCTGAAGAATTCTGCAGGATTATGCGTTCAAAAGGTTATAACTTAGAAATAGAACATACCGAAATTTAGAAAAGGAGAAGCCCCGGTTTTCGCCGGGGCTTTGAGAGAGTAGGAGGATGTTATGTGAAGT
>CALMWI010000196.1 GCA_937873545.1 uncultured bacterium
TCTACGGTTTGTATTTCTAAAAAATGTTTTTGGTATAACATGGCAATTTATTAGCTTTTGCACCTTATTACCACATAGCTTACATGTCTTCATATTAGGATCTTACATCATTAGAATAAAAAAATAAATTATTCAGAAATATTTAATATATACGGAAGAAAATTTTTGCAGTACGCGGCAGTAATTTTATTAACATTCTATGCAACGATGTTCCACTTTAGCGGAAAAACAAATGAGAACGGACCTGTCGAAACCGGCATAAAGACAGGAGCTATTCCATATCAGAATGTAGCCGTTGTAAGCGGTGAAAGCATTCTTGAAGGTATAGATATGAGCAAATACAAAGTCGAGAATCTGAATATAGATGAAACCGGCGATGAAATAACGATCGATTTTGATGTAAGCACTAACAAAATAATCAAGGGTTCAAAAAATGATCCGGCAATCATTAATACCCTTAAATATCTCGTTGAGAATGAAAACAATTCCGGCGTAAAGCTAAAAACCATGAAAGCAATGGACAATAACAAGGACGAAAGCTTTACAAAAACACTTATCAAAGCGATGCTCGAGGACAAGGACCCTATCATCCGAAGAAAAGCCATGAAAATGGTAGCGGATCAGATCGGGCAGAAGGAAGTAAGGGAAGCATTGTACAAAGTAGTGCTTAATGACGGAGATGAGACGAACAGGATACAGGCGCTGAGCATGCTTGAGGAAAGCGATTCCGAATACGCGGGAAAAGCTATAAGAAGCGCTTCGTCCGACAAAAGCGAGTACTTCAGATTCAAAGCTGAAGAGATAAATGCAAACGATGAAAAAGGAAGATAAAATGAATATAAAAAGGATAGTATACGTTATATTAACAGCCGTAATGGCGATCTCTCTTTCAGCCGGCGATTTTATTACCCAGACCGGAGAAGGAGTTAAGAAGATAACGGTACAGAATGAAAGTATCAGGCAGATAACCTGCGAAGGGGAGGATTTCAGTACAAATATAATAGGTACCAAAAACAAGAATGTCGAACTTTATTTTACAAGTAAACCATTTACCGAAGAGCAGCTAAGAGCGGTCCAATTGAAAAGCGACGAGGCTTCAAAGACCGATGCAAAGCTGACAATAGACAAAAAAGAGCTGAAGATAGACCTTGTAAAAAAAGATAAAGACGGAAAATATATAACGATCTTTACGCCTAAAGATATTTCGATAATAGTGACGCTTGCTAACGGCGATCTGAATGTGAAAGGCATTAAAGGAGAGCTTCTGCTCGACGGCAAAAGTATGGATACCGATATCAGCAATGTATCAGGCGTAATAAATTACAGAAATAAATCAGGCGACCTGAGCGTAGAAGATTTTGAAGGAGTTCTGGATATCAAAACTTTCTCGGGAGATATTAATCTGAAAAAATTATCAGGTTCGATAAAAGTCGAGAACAAGTCCGGAGATTTCGATCTGACGGGATTTAACGGAAAATTAAAAAGCACTTTCCAGGTCGGAGACATAAAAATAAGCGCATCGGCAGTTACCGAAGCCGATATTGACAATCAGAGCGGCGATGTGACGATAACGGGCATCACCGGAGAAAAACTATCCGTGATCTCATCTCTAGGCGGAATAGTAATAACCGATTCAAAACTCAATATGATCAAAGTTGAGCTCAGCGCCGGAGAACTTGAAGTGAAGGGATCAGAATCAGATCTGAACATCAGTCTCAACATGGGGGAAGCAAAAATAACCGGACATAAACTATCGGGAAAGTCTGATTCGGACGTAAAAGTAAGTTTCGGCGATGTAACGATAGGATTAAAAGACCCCGCAACGTATGACTATTTTCTTTCAGTGGGAGACGAGAAAACGGAATATAAACCCGGAATGGAAATTGATGATGACCTCAGAATATGCGAAAAGAATAAAAAATGTCTGAGGATAAACAATAAAATGGGCAGCGTAACGGTAAAATAGCTATAGCGGAGATAAAAAATGAGAACAATAATAATAGCAGTAATAATATTTATAGGCGCATTAAGTGCCGAAACGGTATCAAAGTTCACCGACTATACGCTTGCTGCAAACGATACTCTTAAGGCGGATGTAAAGGTGTTCAACGGCAGCGCTAATATAGAAGGCTATCTTGAAGGTAACCTGGAAGTCTATTCAGGCGATATTACAATTACAGCGACAGGTACTGTGACAGGCGAAGTAAAAGCCTTCGCTGGAAAAGTGTTCAGGAACGAGCAGATAGATGATGAAGCAAGTTATTTCGTAGTCGATGAATTTAAAAAACTCATTCTGGGAAGAGACGGATATGAAGATTCTGACGACAGCAGCAGAATTGAGATCAAGGCTTCCAGTGAGGATGAAAAAAGCTTTTTGTTCCACAACTCGCTTATTAAAAAAGATTTTTTCTCATATTCAAAAGTCGAAGGGCTGTACCTGGGTTTGAATGCTAATTTCGATCTGATCAATACCAAATATGTTGATTTCGACATGTACGCATCAGGCGGATATGCTTTCCGAATGGAGGAATGGCAATACTACGCTGACCAGAGGTTATCATTTTTCGACGAGAAATTCATACTCGGCGGATGCGAATTCAAAGGTGTTGCATCTGAAGATCAGAGAAAACTTCCCGTGCTGATGAATTCTGTTTCCGCTTTACTTCTGCATCAGGATTTCTACAACATCTACGGTTTCTGCCGGCATGCGGATGATCTG
>CALMWI010000197.1 GCA_937873545.1 uncultured bacterium
CTGCCCCGTGTGGACTAGAATGTGCTCTATCGCTTTGGACGAATCCAGCTTTTTTATAACTTCCGACAGCCTGATGATCTCCGGCCTCGTACCCACTACGGTCATAACTCTAAGTTTTTTCATTTTTCTTTCCTTTGCAAAGTATATTCAAATATAATTGAACATTTGCGCATTTTCAACTTATAAATTATATTTAGCGGTTGATTAAACAAGCTTAGGGGTTTAAAATGAAAATAGCTGTAGCGGGAACGGGGTATGTGGGACTGGTAGCGGGCGTCTGTTTCGCCGAGGTCGGGCACAAAGTAGTGTGCGTTGATATAGACGATGCCAAAGTAAAAAAGATGAAAAAGGGCATCTCTCCCATTTTTGAGGCGGGGCTTGAAGAGCTTATGCGAAAAAATTATAAGGCCGGAAGGCTTGATTATACAATTGATTATAAGGCGGCTTACAAAGACGCCGACGCGATTTTTATTGGAGTAGGAACTCCGGAACAGCCTGACGGCAGCGCGAACCTGTCGCATATCGCCACCGTTGCCAGGCAGATAGCGGAATCGGTTGAAAAAGACTGTCTTGTCGTGGTCAAGTCAACCGTACCGGTAGGCACAAACGACAAGGTCGAGCAGTTCATTCACGATTTCCTCGTCAACGGGACCAAGGTCGAAGTAGCTTCGAATCCCGAGTTCCTGGCACAGGGGTCCGCGGTTCATGATACGCTTCATGCTGCAAGGATCATCATCGGGACCGAGAGCAAATGGGCAGAGAAGCTGCTTATGAAGATATACGAGCCTTTCAGGCTCCCGATTGTTTCCGTGAGCAGAAGGTCGGCGGAAATGATAAAATACGCGTCCAACGATTTTCTCGCGCTGAAAATTTCATATATGAACGATATCGCCAACCTCTGCGAGCTTGTCGGCGCCGACATTCAGGATGTGGCTAAGGGCATGAGCTATGACGAGAGGATCGGGAGCAAATTTCTGAACGCCGGAATAGGTTACGGCGGTTCGTGCTTTCCGAAGGATACGAAAGCGCTCGAATATCTGGCGAAGCAGCACGGCTACGGTCTGCGGACCGTCTCAGCCGCGATCGATGTGAATAAGGAACAGAAGACCGTTCTGTTCAGAAAGGCGAGCAAGCGGCTGATAACCTTCAGTAATCTGAAGGTGGCCGTTCTGGGACTGACATTCAAGCCGGGCACGGACGATCTGAGAGAAGCGCCCTCTTTGGAAAATATTCCGCTGCTCTTAGGTCAGGGCGCGGATATAATCGCTTACGATCCTGTGGGTAAAGTGAATTTCGAAAAATTGTACCCCGCCGGAAAGAACTTAAAAGGCTCCATCTGCTATGCGAAAAGCCCTGAAGAAGCCTTAAAGGGCGCGAACGTATGTTTTATTTTGACGGAATGGGATCAGGTAAAAGCCGTTAAGCCTGCGGATTATAAAAGGCTCATGCGGACACCTCTGGTTTACGACGGCAGGAATATATACGGTCTGAAAGAAATGCTTAAAGCTGAAGTCGAGTATCATTCCGTCGGCAGATAGTTTATACTTCCATAAAATATGTATCTGGATGCTCGGGATCGAACTTTTCGTTCGCCCACATGATCGTCACCATGTCGGTTTCACCCATGTTGGTAATGTTGTGCGTGTAGCCCGGAGGTATATCAACGACCTCAAGCTTGTCGCCCGAAACTGAATACTCTATGATCTCATTTGAATTAATGTTTCTGAACCTTATGATCCCTTTGCCTGAAACTACAAGGAATTTTTCCGTCTTGCTGTGATGCCAGTGATTGCCCTTTGTAATGCCGGGCTTCGATATATTCACCGACACCTGTCCCCTTTCATCCGATTTTACGAATTCCGTAAAAGACCCTCTGTTGTCAACATTCATTTTGAGCGGATATGAGAACTGATCTTTCGGCAGATAGCTCAGATAGGTCGAATAGAGTTTCTTTTCGAATCCGTCCTCCATATTGGGCAGTCTGAGAGTCTCTCTTGAAGCT
>CALMWI010000198.1 GCA_937873545.1 uncultured bacterium
ATAAGCCAGCCATGGCTTCCGCCAATGAAAGGTCAGGATTACTTCAATGATATACTCAAAGGGGGGTATGATTATTCAACCCAGCCCGGTGACGGAACCAATGTGACTGAACAAAGAACTACTGTGGGAACTATATGCTGCAACGCATCAAATCTGATGCTTGCCGAGACTCCAACGGACGCTTCAACTAAAGACACGCAGGAAGCGTGGCTGATATTCGGCGACGTATCGCTTCAGTTAAGAACAGATCCGCCGAAACAGATAACAAACTCAAACACAACATTGCTTCCGGGCAATTATACAACTACTGTTACTGCAACAACCGGCGGAGCTGCGATAGCCGGAGCAATAGTGACCCTATATAAAAGCGGTGTTAATTACTCAGCAGTTACAAATGCAAGCGGAACAGTTTCGATCGATCACGGTTTTTCTGTCGGTGACGATGTAACATTGACAGTTTCGGGATTCAATCTTGAAACGGAGCAGTCTGTTTTAAGCGTATCCGGAAGTATCGGAGGTACATTCGCGATAAACCAGACATCATTATCTTACGGAAATGTGCCGGCAGGTACAAGCAGCATTAAGACATTTACAATTTCCAATTCTCATGCTACAGAAACTATCACCGGCGACATAACCACTCCGACAGGATACAGCGTAGCGGTAGCTTCAAAAGAAATAACAAAAGACATTAAGAATGTGCTGGGTTATGCAGTAGCACCAAGCTCAAGCAAAACCTTCAACCTCTCATTTGAACCGACAGCAGGACAGGTTTACAGCGGCAATGTGGTCGTGACATCTTCAGATGATGCGCATCCGACGCAGAACATAGCGGTAACGGGAACGGGAACAGTACCTGAAGCAGAAGTGAGCGTGACCGATATAACCGCCTCGGCAGCGCCTGAAACTTCAACTAACAGGAGCTTTAATATAAGCAATACCGGACTGGCAGAACTGACTTACAGCATCTCAATAAATTATACGAGCGGTAAAGATATAAAAGGCTCAGGCGGACCTGACGCATACGGTTACAAATGGAAAGATTCAGACGAGGTCGGCGGCCCTGTTTACAGCTGGGTTGATATAACCGGAGTAGGAACCCCTGTAATACTTTCCGACGATGCGGAAACCGGATCAATAGCAATGGGCATGACATTTAACCTTTACGGAGTTGATTATACGAATGTGGTAATAGGAGCGAACGGAGCCGTAACATTTAACGGCAGCGATATCTCCTATTCAAATGCGACGATCCCTTCAACAGCGACTCCACAGGCTATAGTCGCCCTTATATGGGACGATCTCGATCCTGCTTCAGCCAATAATAAGATATACTACTACTACGATTCGGCGAACAGCCGCTTTATAGTATCTTACATAAATGTACCCCACTACGGGACAACAAGCAACAATATTGCCCAGATGCTTCTTTACACAAGCGGCAAGATCGTATTCCAGTACCAGACTGTTGGAGCCTCTTCAGTTACTACTTCTACTGTAGGTATTGAGAACGGCGACGGAACGGTCGGAACACAGGTAGTATATAACGCAGCTTATCTGAAAAACAATCTGGCAATTCAATTCACAGCAACACCCGAGTGGCTGAGCTTAGACAACACATCAGGCGTAGTAGCAGCGGGCAAAGGAAGCGTAACGATAGGCGCGACCTGCGACGCGACGGGTCTTGAGCTTGGTACTTACACAGCGGATCTGACGGTTACTACGAACGATCCTGACGAAGGCACAGTGATAATACCTGTAACATTTACAGTATCTAACATTGTAGTTCC
>CALMWI010000199.1 GCA_937873545.1 uncultured bacterium
TCTACAGAAAGCTGAAACAGAAAAAAATAAACGAACTTAAACTTGACGAGAAAAGGGTCAGAGCAGAACTTTCTTCGCTGGAATCAAAAATAAATCCGCACTTTCTGTTCAATGCTATAAGCTCAATCACAGAACTTATAAATTTCGACCCTGATTCTGCAAGAAAGATGCTTCAGAATATATCGGGTCTTTTGAGATATACCCTGAGAACATCGAAAAACGAGTTCGTTCAGCTTGAAGAAGAGATCCTGATGATCAGAAAGTATCTTGAAATTGAAAAGATCAGATTCGGTAAAAGGCTCGAATATGTTATAGATATCCCCGACACCCTTTCGAACATGCTTATCCCTCCTCTGCTGATCCAGCCTCTCGCAGAGAACAGCATTAAGCACGGGTTATCGAACAGGCTCGAAGGCGGAATTGTAAAAATATCCGCTTATGAAAAAATACCGGGAAAAGTTACTATAATTGTAGAAGATAACGGCGTTTCTAAAGAAGGCGACAGCAAGCCTGAAGGGAACGGAATAGGACTTTCAAGCGTTAAAGAAAGACTTCATCTGGTTTATAACAGCGATCACAGCTTCAAAATTGAAAAAGAGAACGGATTTAAAGTAATAATAACAATCCCTAAAAAAATATAGGTGTCAAAATGTTTTACAAAACTATTTTAGTTGAAGACGAAGAATTGTCAAGACTCGGCCTTAAGAAAAAACTCGAGCAGTTCGATGAGATAGAGATTATTGATATGGCTGAGAACGGGATCGAAGCGGTCGAGAAAATAAACAAGCTAAAGCCGGACCTGATATTTTTGGATATTCAGATGCCGGGCATGAACGGGTTTGAAGTTCTTCAGAATCTGACATATATGCCTGTTGTGATCTTTACCACGGCTTTCGACGAATATGCGCTTAAGGCTTTTGAAACAAATTCAATAGATTATCTTCTTAAGCCGATAGAGGAAGACAGGCTGCAGAAAGCAATGGAGAAGCTTAAAAAATTCACAGAAAAAGAAAAATGCGATTACGACAGTAAGAT
>CALMWI010000200.1 GCA_937873545.1 uncultured bacterium
GGGCTGGAATCCGGGTACCGAAGAAGAATATTTTACCTTAGACGATCTGATTATGAAATTTTCCCCGGAAAGGATAAACAGATCGAACGCGATTTTCTCGATGGCGAAATTGACATGGTTAAATAATGTGCATATTAAAAAAATGCCTTTTGAAGAATTTCAGAAAAAAGCTTCGGAATATTACCCGAAAGACCTTTCATCAACATATGATATAAATAAGATCGGCAGGCTGATTCATGAAAGGCTGGAAACATTCGCTCAGATCAAAGACAAAACCGATTTTTTTCTTAAAGTTCCGGAGTACGATGTTTCGTTGTATGAAAACAAAAAGATGAAATCCGATCCCGCAACCGCAAAGATCATGCTTGAAAAGATTATTCCGGTTTTCGATACTATTACTGAATGGAACAATGAAACCGTCTTCTCGGCTATGAATGAGCTTATTCAGAAAGAGGGGTGCAAGAGCGGAGCAGTTCTGTGGCCTGTAAGAATAGCTCTGTCCGGAAAATCATCAACCCCCGGCGGCGCGAGCGAAATCGCGGATATTATTGGTAAAACTGAAACAGCAGCCAGATTAAAAGCGGCAGTTGAAAAACTTGGAGAATAAAGGATCAGCGGAGTAAAAAAATGAGCGAAGAAAAATATATAAGGCCGACATGGGACCAGTACTTCATGGAAGTTATGAACGCCGTGTCAAAAAGAGCGACCTGCGACAGAGGAAGAAGCGGATGCGTTATAGCCCGTAAGGGACAGATCCTGACGACGGGATATGTGGGTTCGCCGATCGGACTGCCGCACTGCGACGAAGTCGGACATCAGTTCAAAAAAATGCTTCATGAGGACGGAAGCATTTCAGAACACTGCGTAAGAACAGTTCATGCAGAGCAGAACGCTATCTGCCAGGCGGCGAAACTAGGAATATCGATCGAAGGCGCGACCCTTTACTGCAGGATGACACCGTGCAGAACATGCGCCATGCTTATAATAAACAGCGGTATTAAAAGAGTAGTGGTCGAAAGAAAATATCAGCGCGGCCAGGAATCTGAGGATATGTTCAGACAGGCCTGTGTGGAACTCGTTATAATAAATGACGAAATACAGGAATATTAAACAATCATACTTTAAGGCATAAATGATCTCCCGCGAACAGATAGAAAAAGTACAGAATACAGCTGATATCCTAGATATCATCGGCGAAAGGATCGATGTAAAAAGAGCAGGATCGAATTACAAAGCCAGGTGCCCTTTCCATGACGAAAAAACGCCGTCGTTCATGATATCCTCATCAAAGCAGATATTCAAGTGTTTCGGCTGCGGAGCATCTGGAGATTCCATAAAATTCGTAATGATGTACGATAATGTTTCTTATCCCGACGCGATCAGGCATATTGCAGCAAAATACGGAATTGAGATCGTTGAAACATACGGAGACAGGATAAAAGATCCTACTTCTGACGACAAGAAGGAACTGCTGAGGATCTTAAATAAAAACGCCTGCGATTTTTTCCATGAAAATCTAATCAGAGAATACGGAAAAGAAAATTCATGGGTCATAAAATATCTTAACGACAGAAAGATAGACCGTGAATATGCCGATAAGTTCATGCTCGGTTACGCTCCGGATGACTGGCAGTTTCTTGTCTCTGACCAGAGATTCAGCGCATATAATGACGAAATCCTTATAGAAGCCGGACTGAGAAAAAAGAATGAGAAAGGGCATACTTACGATCAGTTCAGGAACAGGCTGATATTTCCGATCTATGATCAGTTGGGAAATGTCGTAGCTTTCAGCGGAAGAACTCTTGACGATGAAATTCCGCCAAAATATCTTAACTCTCCGGAAACTTCTCTCTATAAAAAGACCAATGTCCTGTACGGGCTTTATCAGGCTATGGATACAATCAGAAAATCAAAGGAAATCATACTTGTTGAAGGCAACATTGATCTTATTACAATGCATAAATCCGGATTCACCAATACTGTAGCTATCTGCGGCACGGCATTCACGGAAAACCATGCGCTTCTGATCAAGAGAAATTCAGAAAAGATCACAGTTCTACTTGACGGAGATGAACCCGGCAGAAAATCGGCGCTGCGGACTTCAGAGATACTTATTTCATGCGGAGTAATACCGTCAATAGTTATACTTCCGGAAGAATCGGACCCGGACAGCTTTTTAAATGAAAAAGGATCAATTGAACTTAAGAGTCTAATGGAAGACCCGATGAACATAGTAGAACTCAGTATATTGCTGCACACGGGTAATGATCCTGAAGATCCGAACAGCAAAGTTTCATCGGCAAAAGCCGTGATAGGCACATTAAAAAAAATAAAAGACATGATCACCCTTGATCTTTTTATGAAAGAGGCTGCGTTAAAACTCGGTATCGACCTGACCGTTTTGAAAAAAGAACTGTCATATTCAGGCAGTAACCATAACGAGAAAAATAAAGTAAAAAATGAGAAAAGACAGGAGTATATTGCAAGAAATGAGGATATGATAGAATTCAGCATTGCATATCTTATGCTTTCCGATGAAACATCTAGAAAGAAATTTCTTACTGAATTAAGCGAAGAAGATTTTAAGAACGACGAAATATCCAGATTGTTCCGAAGAATTTACGAACTGTTTGAAGAAGGTGAGCAGATAAAATTAAATAATATTTTATTTGACTTTGATGAAAAATTCAAGGATTTTATGATAGGTTTTGTTATCGAGCAGGACAGAGCCTTCTCCGGTGATGATAGTCCCGAAAGCGAAACTCAGAGAAAGAAAATGGAAAAAGCTTACTCTGACAATCTCTTCAGGATGAAGGCAAGGAAGATCGGGGAGAAGATAAAAAATCTGACCTCTGAGCTTAAATACACTAATGATGCTGACAGGCAGAACCAGATACTGAATGAGATATCAGAGCTCAAAAAGCATCAGAAGCAATTTATCAAAAAGTAAATCCGCAGGATGAAGACCATGAAGGAAAAAACAGAATATCTAAGAGAACTTCCGATTTTAAAACTCCTGAAATCTGAGGAGTTAAACAAACTGGAAGATAAATTTCACATCGAGAATGTGTCAAAAAATAAATTTGTATTCGAGGAAGGCAATTCCTGTATCTGGGTTTACTTTGTTTGTTCTGGCAGGGTCAAACTGCTTGCCCATTCGTCTGCCGGAAAGGACTTTATAATCAGGATAGTGTCATCAAACGATCTGATATCTGATAATAATCTAATATTCAGAAGGGACCCTGAATGCGCATACAGCGCAAAAGCGCTGGAAACTTCAGTCGTCGCAAAGATCTCGACAAATGATTTTTTGTCATTTCTTGATAAAAAACCTGAACTTTTTAAAAGTTACGCAGAAATAATAGATGCGCATCTCCTTGAAGCTTATCAGAGCCTTAAGAACATGGCTTTCGAGAAAGTTGAAAGAAGGATCGCCCGTCACTTGATTCAGTTCGCTAAAAATACAGGCGAAAAAACTGAGTCCGGAATTAAGCTGGGGGTAAAACTCTCAAGGCAGGAAATCGCGAATCTGACCGGCACAACTATCGAAACGGCTATCAGGGTCATGAGCAAATTCAAAAAACTGAAAATAATTTCAGAAAAAGAAGGTCATATTTTTATTATAGAGAGGCATAAACTTGTCAATGTAGCCGAAGAATTTTAATAAGTAAATTAAAGAGACCAAAAATGAACAGCTCAATGAAAGACACAGCAGGCAGGATCGAAAAACTTTTTAAGGAAGATAAAAGATTTTTCGTTTTTTATGCGGATTTGATCAGAGAGACAGGGAACCAGGACAAAGCGCTTAAAGTTCTTAAAGATAATATTAACCTGTTCACGGACTATTATACCGGAGAGCTGGTACTTGGAGAAATGTTTTTCAACCAGAGAAAATTCGATCAGGCGGAAATGCTTTTCAGGGGAGCATTGAAAAAAGATAAAACATGCGTTAAGGCTATGAAATATCTTTCGGTCCTTGAAGAAGCAAAAGGAAATAAAACGGCTCAGATAGATATTTTGCACGAACTGCTCAAGTATGATCCGTTCGACCAGGACGCAAACAATTTTATCAGAATGAATTCCGCAATAAAAGCCGCTCCGGAAACAAAACCTGAGATCCCGGTAAAAGAAGTCAAACCGGCTGATCTTTCACAGAAGGCGGCAGAAGGCTTTGATCCTGACGAGTATTTCAGCAAGATCAATTCATCAGATGATATTCAAGTGCCCGAAATATCATTCGACACCGCTGAAGAAAATTTGAAAAAACACAAATTCACCGAAGAAGTCCTTAATAAAGAAAAAAGTTTTTCGGAAGATATTGCGGAAAGCCTAGATACATTGACAAAGAGCTTTATTACCGAATCAAAAGCCGCAGAAGATAAAGCCAAAATGACCGATTATTCCGATATAATAAAAGTAAAACCTGAAGTAAAACCTGAAGCAAAACCTGAAGCAAAACCTGAAGCAAAGAACGAACTAGATCTGAATTATCAGGATAAAGATCCGAAAATAGCAAAAATCCTAAGCGAACTGAACCTGCCGTCAAAAGAGTACAAAGAAAAAATGATGGCTTTATCCGAATATCTGAGCGAAGACCCTGAAGATTACGAAAGACAGGTTAATTTTGCCCGTGCCAAATTCAAATTCGCGGCAGCATCAATAAAAAAAGAACTCCAGTATTATTCAAAGAAGATCAAAGAAGAACCGAAAAATGAAAAATACAATCAGATAATGAAAACTTATAGAGAAGAACTGCTAAAGCTGGATAAAGACCTTATTGAGGATTTGAACAGACTTAAAAATCTGTATTATTAATATGAAAAAGCTATTTTTAACAGTATTTTTAACCTGCATTGTCACTACTGCCGGTGCAGAAGTTATACGCATGGAGAAATCATCCGGTTTCTATGGCATCGAGTACTTTAAGAATGATTCCGTAAAGAGCGGACCGGTAAAAATTAACTCTAAGACCGACATTCCGGAGCTTTTCGAAGCGGAACTCCAGACGGCAGAACAATCGACGGCAGACAGCGTTTATCAGGATATGAACGGTTTCAGACTCCAGGTATTTAAGACCGGCAACATTAACGAAGCCAAAAAAAGAGAAGCGATGTATGTAGAAAATTTTGGAGAGGAGAATGTTATTTTAATATTCGAGAATCCGTTCTACAAAATAAGGGTGGGAAGATTCAGAAGTAAAGAAGAAGCTGCAGAATATCAGAACCTGTTAAGCAGAAAGGGAATTAATGACACTATGATTATTCCCGATATTGTAAGGGTGCTTATGCCGGCCAGGAATAAAATAATTGAAGAAGTGATAACAAAATGATCATATCATTTGAGGGTATTGACGGCTGCGGAAAATCCACGCAGACAGCTCTTTTAACAGACGAACTAAAAAGTCATAATAAAATGGCTTTCGTATTGAGAGAACCGGGCGGAAATAAAATAAGTGAAAAAATAAGGGAACTGCTTCTTGATAATAAAAACAGTTCCATGCGGAGCGAGACAGAACTTTTACTCTACATAGCAAGCAGAACCCAGCTTGTAAGAGATGAAATTAAGAAGCTGCTGGATGATAATTTTATAGTTATTCTTGACAGGTTCGCAGACTCGACTACAGCCTATCAGGGATACGGAAGAGGGCTTAACCTGGAAATAATAGAGCAGCTGAATTACTTTGCTACGGACAACGGAAGATATATGCCTGATATAACTTTCTTACTTGATATGCCGGTTGAAACGGCTTTTTCGAGAATGATGTTGAGAGGCGAGGAGATAAACAGAATGGAATCTTCCGATAAAGGGTTTTTCGAAAGGGTAAGAAAAGGGTTTATAACCATCGCAGAAAATGAACCGGGAAGGGTCTTCTCTATAGATGCCTCTCTGTCAAAGGAAAAAATTTTTGCTCAAATAAAAAAAATATTAAAATCGAGAAATGTAATATGAAAAGATTCACGATACTATTTTTACTGATATCAGTCACATTTCTGCCTGCACAGGATAAATCCGCTGATTATTATAAAGAACTGTCCGATAATATCAAGCTCTATTTTGACATACTTGTAACGCTGAATGAAAATTATGTAGATACGGCGAATGTAGAAGAGCTTATGACCGAGGGGATCAATGCTATGCTTTCGGTAACGGACCCTTACACGGTTCTTCTGAAAGAATCTGAAATCGACCATTACAGCGAACTTTCTACAGGAAGTTACGGCGGAATAGGAATTTATCTGGGGACCAGCGGACCGGAGAAGAGACTAACGGTAATATCTCCTATGGACGATACGCCTGCTTCAAAGGTGGGATTACGGGCGGGTGATCAGATCATTTACATAGATGACAAGGACACAAAGGGGATGTCTGTAAAGGACGCATCGGATTATCTGAGAGGAGATGCAGGTTCAAAACTTAAATTGAAAGTCAGAAGGATAGGTGTAGAGTCACTGCTGATCTTTAACATAACCAGGGCAAAGATAAATATCCAGAACATTCCGTACTCTGAGATTATAGACAATGAAGTGGGCTACATCAAACTTACTCAGTTCACGGCAACAAGCTATTACGATTTCACGAAGGAATTCGAAAAGCTGATATCCCAAGGCGCGAAATCACTGATAATAGACCTCAGATATAATCCCGGCGGTCTGCTCGAATCAGCCGTGAAGCACTGCAGTTCTTTTCTTCCGAAGGGCAAGCTTGTCGTTTCCACTAAAGGGCGTGGCAGCAAAATTGATAATAATTATTTTACAGAGACAGCTCCCTTAGACACAGAAATACCAGTCGCTATATTGATAAACGGTTCAAGCGCATCAGCTTCTGAAATTTTTGCGGGTTCACTTCAGGATCATGACAGAGCCGTAATTATCGGTGAGCCTTCTTTCGGCAAAGGACTTGTACAGCAGCTGTTCGATGTGGGAATTATGAAAAAAAGAAACCTGAAAGTGACAGTAAGAAAGTACTACACAGCCAGCGGCAGGCTTATACAGAAGGAAGATTATTTCGGAGATAAAACGCTAAACGGTACCGATACTGTTTATTTTAAGACTTTCATTAACGGAAGAAAAGTACCGTCCGGTGTCGGAATAATTCCTGATGTCGTTATCGGAGACAAAAAGTATTCCGATTATGTTGCTTCTCTGAAAATGAACAATCTTTTCAGTAATTTCATGTACGATTTTCATATAGAGAATCCGGAGTTCAAATATAGCGGGACAGCTGATGACGGTCTTGTAAATAAGTTCAGGGAATACATTAAGAAAAACAACTTCGAGTATGTAAGTTCCGGCAGAACCATGACGGACTCACTCCTTTCATTTTCTGAGAAAAACAAATATTCAGAAGAGATAATCAGGCAGATAAAACAAACTCTCGAAGTTTTCAGAAAATCAGAAGGGAACGATTTCGAGAATAACATTGAAGAGATAAGGTCGAATATAGCAATTGAATTTGGCGTTTATAAAAACGGCAACAGGGAAAAATACAGAATATTAAATCAGAGAGATCCTCAGATAAGAAAAGCAGTGGAAGTTTTAAAGAACAGGAACGAATATAACAGACTTTTGGGATACTGATGACCGGAGAGAATACAAGATTATTTCTTCTTAATCTTGCAAGAGAAAGCATTAAAAGCCGTTTCGAACATACTGATGTCAGAACATATATTGACAAAAATTCCTTCCCGTCAGAAATTCTGGATAACGGAGCCTGTTTTGTAACTTTGACAAAGAACAATGATCTTAGAGGGTGCATCGGATCTCTTGAAGCTTACAGACCGCTTTATGAGGATATAATTTCAAACGCTGTTAATTCAGCTTTCAGGGATAACAGATTCGCTCCGCTTGACAGATCAGAGCTTAACGAGATCAAAATCGAGATATCAATATTGTCTGAAAGGATTTTGATAGAATATGATGATTTTTCTGATCTGAAAAAGAAGATAATTCCAAATAAGCATGGAGTTTATCTGACTTACAGCTACAATTCAGCTACATTTCTCCCGCAGGTATGGGATCAGCTTTACACGCATGAGCAATTTTTCAGCCATCTGTGCAGAAAAGCCGGGTTATCTGCTGATTTTATTTTTTATAACAAGCCTAAGATCGAAATCTATACTGTAGAACATTTCGAAGAAAAATAAATTATTTATACTGATCTATAGCGGTTTGCAGCTTGGCTTTCGGAACAAGGCCGATTATTGAAGACATTACTTTTCCCTGTTTAAAGAACAGCGTGGAAGGTACGGAAAGGATCCCGTACTCTGCAGCCAGTTCTCCGTCGTGATCTATATCGACATAACATACCTTAACATCTCCGTTCTCTTTAACGATCTCGTCGATTATGGGATCGAGTTTCTTGCAGGGGCCGCACCACTCGGCACCGAATTTAACTATAGTAAGCTGCGCCTGGGTTAAAACCTCATTTTCAAAATTTGACTTTGTGACTTTTAGAGCGTTGCTCATAACTTCTCCTTTTATATATCCGAAACGATTTTTTTCATTTTCTTCAGCATTCTTTCTCCTTCAACCAGACCCTGAATTTTTTCTTTAACTTCACCGTCTGAGTTAATGAAAAGGATAAGAGGAATGTTCGTTGCACCGTACTCCTTATACTGGGTAATGTACTTCTTTGAAAATTCGCTATCTTTATCAGTAAA
Organism: uncultured bacterium; assembly: GCA_937873545.1. GTDB lineage: Bacteria > UBA4055 > UBA4055 > UBA4055 > UBA4055 > UBA12480. The sequence goes on from CALMWI010000200.1 coordinate 8,660, forward strand.
GTCAAGCTTAATCGGAATGAAATATTTATCGGTAAATTCGATAACATCAGGCTGGTTCCATGTGACTTTATCGAGTTCAACGCAATTCATGCACCATTCCGCCCA
>CALMWI010000201.1 GCA_937873545.1 uncultured bacterium
CGCTCAATCTCGAGGAGAGTGTCGGCCTGAACTTCACTTTTATAAAATCTTCCGTTTCAGAACTTTTTATGAGAGCGGGTTTCGGTTTCAAGCAGAATTTCAACGATAATGTGTATAAATACGATTCTGACAACTCATCTGATTCTCTTTACATTTTCATTGAGCAGGATGATCTATACTCTAACGGCCTGGTTTTTACTGCCGGGGCTGATTTTAATTTTACGAACAACATTTCTTATATCTCAACTGCTAATCTTTTTTACAATCTGGATAAAGAAAGGAACTATAATCTCAGGTGGGACAATGATTTTCTGATCAAGATATTCAAATATGTCTCACTCGACTATAATTTTATACTTAAATACGATTATAACGCCGATGAATCCAATTATATTATTTACGATAACAGGATCGCGCTTGAGTTCTCATATTACATTAACAGGTAGTCCGGGCTGATGCAGATACAAAATGAAAATATTATGGTCTTTGATGAAGATTTTTATGTACAGCAGATTGACCGTCTGATCGAACAAATAGAGAATATCAAAAAAACGACCGCGGATAATATAACGCTGGATTTCAGCAGAACGAAAAATTTCGACACGCTTGCGATAGCGATCTTTCTTTATTTCGAAAAAGATAAGAGGATAAAAACTATTTTTTCACAAGAAATAATAAATGATCTTGCTGAATTCAAAAAAAATATCGCTTTTGATGAAAAAAGCTCCGGTGATGTTTCTGCTTTTGAGTCTCTTGTAATGAAAGTAAATGACTTTCAGTCTCAGTTAAAAACTTTTATAATTCTTTCTGCCGATGTTTTTCATTATTCTTTAAGAGCCGTTTTCAATAAGGAAGGCCGAAAAGCGGGGTCGGTTTATCAGCAGATGCTTTTAATGGGGAATAATGCAGTACCTATAATTTTCCTTCTGTCATTCCTTATCGGGCTTATCCTGTCGCTTCAATCCGCTGCGCAGCTAAGACAGTTCGGCGCGAACATTTATCTTGTAGATCTGATCGTGATCGGAATGATCCTTGAGATGGGTCCTATCATAGCGGCTGTGATCGTAGCCGGAAGATCAGGCTCTGCGATAGCGGCTGAGATCTCCACAATGAAGATCACCGAAGAACTTGACGCGCTCCAGGTAATGGCCTTAAACCCATTGAAATATGTAGTTGCGCCGAAAATGCTGGCTATGACAGTATGTCTTCCGATGCTGACGATCATAGCAAATATGGTGGGGATCTTCGGCGGATTCATTATAGGAGTTCTCTATCTTGGACTGAGTCCCGACATTTTTATAAACAGGGCGGTTTCGGTTATGACGCTGTACTTCTGGTACCAGAGCTTGCTTAAAAGCGTACTTTTCAGCTGGCTGATCGTTCTGATAGGAGCTCACTTCGGGTTCAATGTAAAAGGCGGTGCCGAAGGGGTCGGTAAAGCAGCGACTTCCTCGGTTGTGGCTGCGATCTTTGCGGTCATCATGACGGACGCATTCTTAAGTTTAATTTTTTATTTCGAGTTCTGATGATGCAAAACGAAAACATAATACAGATTAGAGATTTAACGGCAAAGTACGACGACAGGATCATTCTTGACAATATTTCCCTTAATATCAGACGGGGTGAAGTCTTCGTAATCCTGGGCAGCAGCGGCGGCGGTAAAACAACTCTTTTAAAGCACATAATCGGTCTATTGAAACCTGTTTCTGGCGAAATAAATATCTTCGGAAAGAACACTTTAAGCATGGAACTCGAGGAATTCGAAGAAATTCTTAAAAAGATCGGAGTGCAGTTCCAGGGCGGCGCGCTGCTTAATTCCATGGAAGTATGGGAAAATGTGGCTATGCCTCTTGAACACCATACCAGATTACCTGTTTCCACTATCAGAAATATAGTCAAACAGAAACTGTCGCTTGTAAATCTTAAACACGCTTACAGACTTTTCCCTTCTGAACTTTCCGGAGGAATGAAAAAAAGGGTCGCTCTAGCCAGAGCCATAGTTATGGATCCTGAAATACTTTTTTTCGACGAACCGTCGGCAGGCCTTGACCCTATTACGGCAGCAGAACTGGATGAGCTTATTCTCGAACTTCAAAAAAAGCTCGGTATAACAATTGTAGTAGTGACCCATGAACTTGAGTCTATCAAAAGAATTGCGGACAGAGTACTTTATCTTCAGAAAGGAAAAAATATTTTTTGCGGAACGCTGGAAGAAGCTAAAGCGGCCGATAATGACGAGATGAACCAGTTTTTCGGATGGTCAGAGAAGGTTAAAAGACATAAGTAAATCAAAACTTCAAACTGCACTTTCATACCTTGACTTTCACCGGTATTTTTATTATATTTGATACCCTTGTATCATAGCTACAAACAATAATCATAAAAATCGGAGTTTCAACAATGACTGGAAGGTCGAAAAAGTATCAGAATGAACCAATTGAAGAAAATGAAATGGACGAAACAGGGATCGATGAGCAGGAAGAAGGCGTTGATAAGGGTGAAGGATCTGAGCTTAGGGAGACGATAGCCAAACTTGAGCAGGAAGTATTTGACTACAGAGATAAACTTGTTAGAAAAGCGGCAGAATTCGAAAACTATAAAAAAAGAACATCGGATGAATTTGTAAGGCTCATAGAAACCGCGAATGAAGATCTTCTGACCACACTGCTGCCTGTTTTAGACGACATTGAAAGATTCCGGAAAAACTATAATCCCGAGATCAAACCGGATGACCTTAAGAAAGGTATCGATATGATATTCGACAAGCTCAATTCGATACTTAATAATTTCGGTCTTGAAGAAATTGAATCTTTGAACAAGGAATTCAATCCTGATTTCCACGACGCTCTGATGATGACTGAAAAAGAAGGCGTGGCTTCCAACACTGTGGTCGATCAACATGAGAAGGGCTACAAACTGAAGAATAAGATTATAAGACACGCAAAAGTAGTAGTTTCAAAATAAAAGAGTTGAGTTTATGAGTAAAAGAGATTATTACGAAATACTGGGTGTCTCCAAAAATGCGTCAAAGGATGACATCAAAAAAGCTTATAAAAAGCTTGCTCTGCAGTTCCATCCTGACAGAAATCAGGGTAATAAGGAGTCCGAAGAAAAGTTTAAAGAAGTCGGCGAAGCATACTCAGTGCTTTCTGACGACAACAAAAGGGCGAAATACGACAGGTTCGGTCATGAGGGACTTCGCGGAGGAGGACAGGGCGGCGGAGGATTTGATTTCGGAGGAGGAAGTTTTGACTTCGGCGACGCGGAATCTATCTTCGAGCAGTTTTTCGGAGGCGGGTTCGGCGGATCGTCAAGGAGCCGGAGGTCCAATTCGAATGCCCAGAGAAGGGGCAACGATCTTCAGATATCTATAAAGCTCACTCTTGAAGAAATTTCAAAAGAAACCACAAAAAAGATCAAGATAAACAAATATATAAAATGTACCAGCTGCAACGGATCCGGTGCTAAAAGCATTTCTTCTGTAAGTAAATGCAGTTCCTGCGGAGGTACAGGAGAAATCAGGACCGTTCAGAGGTCAATTCTCGGTCAGTTCGTCAATGTTTCTCCGTGCCATGCCTGTGACGGTATGGGAGAAGTTATACTTGAAAAATGTACTTTGTGCGGCGGAGACGGGAGGATACGCGATGAAAAAAATGTTAATGTGACTATACCGCCGGGCGTTAGCGAAGGCCAGTACCTGACTCTTTCAGGCGAAGGTAATGCCGGCAGAAGAGGCGGCCAGCCGGGAGATCTCATCGTGATCATTCAGGAAAAAGAGCACAAATATTTTAACAGGGACAGGGAAAATCTGTACTACGATCTGCAGCTTAGCGTATCCGAGGCTGCGCTGGGAGCCGAGATAGAGGTCCCTATAATCGAAGGAAAAGTAAAATTAAAAGTTCCTTCAGGCACTCAACCCGGTAAAAAACTAATGCTTAAGGAAAAAGGTCTTCCGGTTTTGAACGGATACGGGAAAGGAGACCTTATAATTCGGATCAGTATATGGATACCTACAAAATTATCAAAAAGGGCAAAAGAGCTTTTTGAGCAGCTTGAATCTCTTGACGACACAAAACCTAAGAGTTCCGAAAAAGGATTTTTTGAAAAAATCAAAGACAGGCTTTTTGACTGATGAAAAGACAGGACGGAAATAGCAAATCCGATAACATTGCAAAGAGATCTTACCGGGGATCGCTTTACATACTATTCATTGTGTTTACGCTTTTTATTTACAAAACATCCCTTTGCACAGTCTCCGCTTCCGAGATCGATCTTGGTTTTCCGAAAAACGACCTTGTCGCGGAAACAAAAGATACTGTCAAAAATATTGTGCCTGAAATTTCTGTCATAAATACGGCCGATTCAAATAAATACTCACAAAAAAATAAAATAAAAGAATTGACTGTAAGCAAAAAACTTGTTAATATAAACACTGCTTCGGTAGATGAACTTACCGGGCTTAAAGGTATAGGTAAAAAGATCGCTCAGGAAATAGTTAAATTCAGAAATGAGACCGGAGGGTTCCAAACTCCCGAGGATATTATGAAAGTTAAAGGGATAGGCAAAGCAAAATATTCGGCAATTAAAGGTTATATAATTTTAAAATAATAATGGAGTTGATGATGCGTTTAAAATCACAAAAAGGCGGAGTCGTTCTTAAGATCGTAGCCGTTATGTCATGTATCCTTCTCATCCTCGCGATAGAAGTACCGAAAAGATCATGGAAACAGCAAACTGAAAGAAGAGATATTGCAAGAACCCGAATGCTTGAGATGTCCGACTGTGAAATAGTTTATATGCAGGAAGCCGGTTCGTTCAGCAAAGACCTTAAATCCGTATTCGACTATGCGACCAAGTGCAATACCCTAAAAGTCAGCGCTCCCGACATTGAGATCGAAATACTTGATATCGACTCGACCAGCGTAAGGATCTCGTTTTCGGCATTGAAACACTTTAAAGATCTCGATGTTGTTCCCAACGGTCAGGAACTTGAGAACATTGAGAATAAACAGAAATTTATAGCTTTTCTTGAAAGCATAGGCTGCCCTACAGCTGAACTGGTAATGGAATCAGATGCTGAACAGATAGACTTACTCCTGAAAGACAATCCCAACAAAACTTTCTACAGAAGCCTGAAAGAAAAATTCTATAAATCATCCGAGAACGAGACCGAAGTTCTTTACAATGCCGGAAGAAATATTTCAATTACGCTTAAGTCCAGAAACCCGAAGCTGTCTCTGAAATCGAACACGGTCAGACTGTCAAGCAATTCAAATATTGAGGCGATAGCGAACTACAAAGGCAAAAAAGATATATTCTGGGATTTTGTTTCTAAGGATAAGATCACTGTGGATTATAAAAAAGACCCTGCGCTTGATGAACAGATGGTCAATATGGCGCAGTACGTATTCTCCGATACAGAAAAGGATCCGACACCCTATCTGTGCCCCAGCACTCTTGAACCTTTTACAGTTAATTTCAACCTCAGCGCTCAGGTCGGAATGAATGTAACTTTTTTCAGAAACGATTACAAAGATAAAGCCGTACTTACAAAAGACAAAACCGTTTATCCTCTAAAAGATAATCCTACGATCCAGAACTATTTCCTGAATATAGTTAAATCAAAAAGCGAAAGAAAGGTTACCGATCTTGTAAGAGAATATGAAATGGACGGGGACTCAACTTATTCGTCTGAAAAAGCAAAAGCCGAGCTCTTCACTAAATACTTCGCTGAACAGCTTAAGGAGTTAACCGCAAAAGAACCGGTGACAGATGAAGTTAAGAAATCGATTGACTCGCCGGATTTTGAATCAGAAGCTAAATTCTCTGAAAAGGAAAGATTCGCTATCCTATTTGATGCAACACCGGGAGAACAGGTTGCGGCAGAAATGAAAAATGAACAAAATCTTAAATCGCTCGCCGATATTTCGTTTTTCTATAATACGGATATCATAAAGATCGATACTATAAGCGTTAAAATTTCTTCGCCTGTTAATGAAAACAGCGTATTCAACGGTTATAAAAGAAATTTCTTCCAGAATAAATGGCTGTTCGGAACAGATGATGACGAAAATGCAGGATATGTCGATAACGGATCACCCAGCTGGAAAACTGAATAAAAGACGGCAGGAGTTAAAATGTTCTACGATCTAATAATTCATCCTTCAAGAATTGAATTTATTCACAGAGTATTTTCTCCTGAAAAAAACGGTTTCGACGAGAAAAAACTCGGATCTTCCGATCTGAATTTCAGATTTGACCCGGTAATGCTGGATAAAGGTGATCATTATACGAATTTCAGGCAGGCAGTAAAAGAGATCACCGAATCTTACAGAAATGAATTCAACAGCATAAATATTGTAGTCTCATCTTCGTTCTTTCAGACAAAGTCAATTTTATGCGATCAGAGAAAAGCTGACTATCCCGAATATATAAACTGGGAAGCATATCAGATGACAACTGACCAGCCTGAAAATTACAGGTATGGCCATATGTTCCTTGAACATGACAGAAAACTGCTTATCGTTCTTGTAAGAAAGAAAGTATATGACTATTTTGCTGCTTTGATACACGAGATATATGCGGGACAGGTTGAATGCAAACTCGGCTGCGCCTGCCCTTTGCCGGATTTTAAAGAAATAACGGTTTACGCTGACAAACAACTGCATAAACCGTTCAGGCAGACCGTTCAGGATCATGCGGCTGCCGCGGCTTCCGATGAAATTACCGCGCCTGCACGGGCAGTAAGAAGCGCTGCTTTTATACTCGTCTTATTATTTCTATTCTTGATTTCCGTAGCGGTATCATTAGTTTATTTTGCTCCAGATTTTACAAGACAGAATCTTGAAAAACTGACTTCATTTATACCGTCTTCTTCTAATGCTCAGCAAGTGAATGCAAAGCCGGTGGCAGCTTCTGTTAAACAGGCAGATACGCTGTTGACCGAAACAAAGAATTCACTTCCTGCGGATTCTGTTGCGACAGATTCGGTAGCAGCCTTGCCGTCATCAACGGCAAAAATAGATTCGGCAAAAATAAATACTGCCGAAACGGCCAAACCTGTAATAAAAAAACCTGTCGTCGAGAAACCTAAGGTAACTCCTGTAAAAGAAGAACCCGCAAAAACCCCCGCCGTTACCGTTGACCCTGCACTCGACCCTCATCCGGAATTCTGGGATTACATGGTCACTTTATCACAGGTCAAAGCTGATTCAATCGTATTTATAAACGGTACGGGAAGCGGAGAAATTAATATTTATTCCTTTGAGGATAATGTCCTGAATAAAGCAAAGGATATTTCGGCAAAAAAATCATACCGTACCAATATCTCTGGAATAATTCTTAATGTTAAAGACGATTCTTTCTGCTTTATAAATTCAAGGAAAAGATCAAATTACAACAGATTTCTGGAATTAAAAAACAATCTCGGGATCAAATCCAGAGCTGAATTCCCGAATGTTTTCAGGTTCCCTTCGATAGATCAACTGCACGAATTCTTTAAAGGTTTTAAGGACAACAACGTAGGTTTTAAGAAATTCGTGATCGAATATTCTAAGGAATTCATAACTTTCACGGTGTATTTTGGTTAGGATAACCGGCGGAAAACTCAGAGGCAGATCTATAAATTCCGCAGAAACCGATGAATTAAGGCCGACAACTTCTTTTTTCAGAGAGTGGATATTCAATGTACTGAACAATATGATCGACCTAAACGGCGTACATGTTCTTGATCTTTTCTCCGGAACAGGTATAATTTCTTACGAGTTCCTTTCGCGGGGCGCTTCGTCCGCCGTTGCGGTGGAAAAAGACGGCCGTCTTGTATCGCTCATTAAGTCAAACAATATAACCGGGAAGCCTGATGTAATCCATTCTGAGTGCTCAATCTTTTTGAAGAGTCTTATCGCCAAAGGTTCAGCCTCGCAGTTCAACGTTATTTTTATGGACGCCCCGTATGAAAAAGAAGCGCTGACTGACGATATTCTTGAACTGATATTTACGAACAGAGATAAATTTTCTGAAGAGCTGATCATAATTGTCGAATCTGATAAAGATAAACTGTTGAAAATCGGTGAAGGTTTTGTTATTATTAAATCAAAAAGTTCCGGTACTACAAAAATGTCGGTTATCGGGAGAGACGATTGATAGACATCAAAGAGAATATCAGAAAAAATCTGCCTGAATTCATTTCCGACAATTTCATTCATCTCGTAAATTTCTCTGCAGAGAATGAAATAACCTTAAATGATCTTGAAGATATACTATGGTCTGAACCCGAATACGAAGACAGGATGATCGGATATATAAACAACACCCGTTATTTTAAAGTGTCGTCCGTTGAAGAGTCGGTAAAAACATTCGGGACCGAGTACTGCTACTATATTCTTATGAACTTCATTATAACCGACATGGCAAAGTCGGATTACGGCAATGATTTTCAGGAGATGATAGAAACGCAGCTGTTCACCGCAGTTTCAAGCAGTGTTATCGCAAAAAAAGTCAAATTGTCAGATCCTAAACTGGCGTATGTATCAGGGCTGCTTTCTTATATCGGTTATATCTATATTCTCAGGTATTTCAAAGATGAGTTCACAAAAATAATGAACATGGACAAAAGCGTTATTAAACGCATGAATTACGAATGGGAAACTTTCGGTATCGATCATGCCGAGATTTCTTATATAATCCTTGAATCGGCAGGCATTATTCCGGAAATATGCAATCCTGTAAGAAATCACCATCAGAAAAAACTTCAGGATGATGCCGACTCCGATATAGAAAAGAATACTTCTCATGCTCTGTATCTGGGCTCACAACTAACCAATCTGTTTTATGAAGATCTTTCTTCACTTTCTGAATTTAGAAAGGATATTAAGAACATGACCGGCCTTAATACCCTACAGCTTGAAGATATTGTTGAAGATATAATAGACAGCTTTAAAATAGAAGCCAGATCAATTGGTCTGACGAACCTCGCATTCACAAATTATTTTAAAATTATAAGCCTGTATGATACAAAACTGGCTATGGTCCAGTCTGAACTCGAAATCGCTGAAAAAAAGATCGCCGAAATAAATGCTCAGAATCAGAAATTCAAGAGAGCTATCGAAGACAATAATAAAAAACTTGTAGGACTTGCCCTTAAAGATCCTCTGACAGGGGCTTTTAACAGACGGTACCTGGACGAAAGGCTGCACGATGAATTCCTTAAAGCCAAAAGATATGATCAGAAATTTGCGCTCATCTCCGCCGATATTGACCATTTTAAAAATATAAACGACTCTTACGGCCACGCTTTTGGCGATCTTGTGCTTATAAAGATCGTTCAGATAATACAATCCGTAATAAGAAAAACTGATTATATTGCAAGAATTGGCGGTGAGGAATTTATTATAGTTTGTCATTGTTCCGATGAAACCGGAGGTATGGAACTCGCGGAGAAAATGCGTAAAACTATCGAGACATCCTCGTTCAGATTTGAAGATAATGATATTCCCGTGACTATGAGTTTCGGAGTCGTTAACTATTTCCCTGAAGTAAAATCAGTTGAAGAGCTTATCAGAATTTCTGACGACCGGCTTTATGCCGCAAAGAATGCGGGAAGAAATAAAGTCATATATAAGTGACCTTGATTATTATAAAATATTGAATTATATTTCGACCTTAAGAAAAGTTAACGGATGCTGGTTTTTTTATGAACATTCTTATTATAGGCGGAGGAGAGCTCGGTTCTTCGATAGCTGAACAGCTTATTGCTGAAGGGCATAATATAACTCTGATAGAAAAATCTGACAAAATTGCTAAAAAACTGAATGATGAGCTTGATGCTTATGTTCTAGCCGGCAGCGGAACAGATGTCAATGTACTTTCTAAAGCAAATCTTGACCGGATCGAATTGTTCCTTGCGCTTACCAACGACGACAATGTAAATATCATCTCATGCGACATTGTGAAAAGGTTAAGTCATTATAAGGCTTTTACGATCGCAAAGGTTGAGAATGCTTCAAGATATTTTTCCAATCCCCTGATAAACCATGCGGATTTCGGTATTGATAACCTTATCGCGACTAAGCAGCTGTCAATAAATAAAATTTTAGATTTTATAGCTGAACCCGAAACAGTTGAAAATATTAATTTCCATGACAATGACATCAAGATCATCGGATTGCAGATATTTGAAGATTTCGCAGGAGCCAATAAAACCCTGAAAGATATCGCGTCAATGAACAAAATATGGAAGAAAGTCAGGGTCGTGGCCGTAAGCAAGAATAATAATACGATCATACCTTCCGGCGAAGACACAGTGAATATCGGAGACAAGATATTCATAATAGGCAAAAGCGAGATATTGAAAGAACTGATAGAACTGTACTTTGCTTCAAAAACAAAAATTAAAAACATCATCATTTTCGGCGGGAACAGGATAGGTAAAGATGTCGCAAAATATGAAGTTTCAAGAGGGAAAAAAGTTACGATCGTTGAAGAAGATCCTGATCTTTGCGCATCATTATCCGAAGAACTTGAACAAGTACTTATCATAAACGGCTCGGGATCGAACCAGAACATTCTCAATGAACTTGACATGAAGGATTCATTCGTAGTATGCATAACCGAAAGGGATGAACAGAATATAATAACCGCCGTTCTTGCCAAACGGTTCGGAGCCGCTAAAGCGATCTGCAATATAACAAATATCGCCGTGAGTTCAATAATTAATGAACTTCAGGATATAGACTCAGCTTTTTCAACTGAATCTCTCGCATTGTCAGAGATCCTTACTTACTGCAGAAAAGGAGAGATCATTTCGATCTATCCGATACCGAATCTGAAAGCTGATACAATGAAAGTCAAAATATCGGAAAATCTCGACATTCTCGACAAACCCCTAAAAGATATTAAATTTCCAAAAGGAATGATCATCGGCGTAATAATAAGAGATAAAAAAATGATCATACCTCACGGTAATGACGATATCAGAACAGATGATTTTGTTATATCATTCATTCTGCCGTCTGCAAAAACAGCCGTGAAAAATCTTTTTTCAAATACATCCGATGATTAGGCTGATATGAATTGGAAAACAATATTTAAAATACAAGGTGTTTTGTTAATTATTCTGTCGCTGTCTATGCTGGCACCGCTTGCTTTTTCTATTTATTATGGAACAGATGATTCAGATGAGATTTTATACTCAATTCTAATCTGCCTCTTTACAGGTTTGCTGTTGTACTTAATTTTAAAGTCAGATAAAACTCTCAGGCCGAGAGAAGGTTTTATTATAGTTTCTTTGGGATGGATCTTAGCAGCTGTTTTCGGAGCGCTGCCGTTTTATCTTTACGGTATGTCAGACGGCAATTATATTGACTGCTTATTTGAAACGATGTCAGGACTGACTACGACCGGCGCATCTATTCTGACCGACATCGAGGCACTTCCCAAGGGTCTTCTTTTTTGGAGAAGTCTGACGCACTGGCTTGGCGGTATGGGAATAATTCTTCTTGTCGTAGCGATACTTCCAATACTTGGTTTAAGCTCTACTCAGCTTTACAGAGCTGAGGTTCCCGGTCCCACAAAAGATAAGATAAGTCCGAAAATTAAAGACACTGCAAAAATATTATGGTATATTTATTTAGGCATGACTGTCATTCAGACAGTACTTCTAATGTTCGGCGGTATGGATCTGTTTGATTCTCTTTGTCACTCTTTCGGAACGCTTGCCACAGGCGGATTCTCGACTCTGAACAGATCAGTTGCCGGCTTTGACAGTTTATACATTGAATTAGTTATTATTTTTTTCATGTATCTCTCAGGGATTAACTTTATGCTCCATTTTTTTCTCATCAAGGGCAAATTCAGAGATTTCTTTACCAATCCGGAATGGATTTTTTACACTGTCGTTCTTATTGTCTCAATACTTCTTATCTCTGCTGACATACGGTTGAATAATATAAATGATTCTTACGGAACTTCTTTAAGAGAAGCGTCATTCCAGGTAGTATCTTTGACTACGACGACCGGATTTATAACTGCAAACTATGAAACATGGCCGTATTTTTCAAAAATGATCCTTATCTATCTTATGTTCATGGGCGGATGCAGCGGTTCTACCGCAGGATCAATAAAACAGATAAGAATTCTTGTTCTTATAAAACATGCCTTCATTGAGATAAAAAAACTGACTTACCCGAGAGCTTTTTTAACTTTGAGAATCGGTAATGATGCATACGGCGACAGCGTGTTAAAGAATATTCTTGCTTTTTCTCTTTTATTTGTATTGTTTTTTGCTGCGGTCACTCTGATACTTACTTTCCAGGGCTATGACATCATAACTTCTTTTTCAGCCTCAATAGCGACTTTGGGAAATGTCGGTCCCGGACTTGCGCGGGTTGGCGCTGTTGAAAATTTTGCATTCTTCGATGATTTTTCTACTCTGGTACTGACTTTTAACATGCTTGTCGGCAGGCTTGAGATATATGCTGTTCTGATTTTTATTTACACTTTATTCAATCCAAAAAAACTGCATTGATGTACCTTAACTTTTTAATCCACAATTCTCTGCATCTTCTTCTGCCTCTTGTTTTCTGTTTTTATTTTTTTAAAACCGATTGGAAAAAATATTCGCTGATAATGCTTTCGGCTTACCTGATCGATCTTGACCATTTATTCTCAGATCCCGTTTTCGATCCGGACAGATGCTCCATAGGTTTTCATCCTCTGCACTCTTACTATGCCGTCGGATTGTACGCGCTTCTGGTTTATTTTCCCAAAACAAGGATCCCCGGCATCGGTTTGCTTATTCACATTTTTGTTGACATGAGCGATTGCGCGAGAATATATTTTATTTGAAGTCTTGAAAAAGACTATTAAAGAACTTATCTTATGATATGTAAGTTCAATCAACAATTTCAGGATCAAAATTGAGTAAAAATAAAACAACATACCGCGAATTTTGTAAAACTAAGGAGAATCTGCCGGTTTTCCTTTATGACTGGTGGCTTGATGCCGTTTGCGGAGACAATTGGGATACGGCTCTCGTAAAACCTGACAGTGAAGTGCTCGCATTTATGCCTTATCACTTTAAGAAAGTACTTAATTTTAAGATCTCAATACTTCCCCAGCTTACCCAGTTCCTCGGTCCGTGGATAAATTATCCCGGAGATCTTAAAGAGTCTAACAGGGCAGAATACGAAAAAAGAATGATGAATGAACTCATCGCCCAACTTCCCGACCACCATTATTTTGAACAGAACTTTCACTTTTCGGTCGAGAACTGGCTTCCGTTCTACTGGAAAGGCTATGAACAGACTACAAGATATACTTACATCATTGAAGACATTGCCCATTCAGAAAGGGTATTCAACAACTTCACTCCGTCAAAAAGAAAAAACATAAATAAAGCTGCTGAACTTGTTGAAGTCAAATTCGACCTGAGCTCCGATGATTTTTATGAACATCATAAAATGACCCTGGCTAAACAGGGTCAGAATATTTCATACCAGAAAGAGCTTTTCAAAAAAATCTATGATGCGGCATATCAGAAAAAGGCCGGCAGAACGGTTTATGCAGCTGATAAGAACGGGATCATTCATTCCGCGCTGTTCGTAGTATGGTCTAAATACAGCGCTTACGATCTGATAAGTTCTATCGATCCTGACCATAAGAACTCTGAATCAGCTTCGCTGCTCGTGTGGGAAATGATAAAGTATCTGTCCGGCAAGGCACACCGATTCGATTTTGAAGGCAGCATGATTGAATCTGTAGAAAGATCGTTCAGGCAGTTCGGAACTGTCCAGAAAGCATATTTCAATATCAGAAAATGCAATTCTGTTTCCTATACGATCTTCAGGAACATCAGAGAAAAACTCAGATATTAAACCTCACAGACTTATTTTTTTTCAAAAATAATAAACGACCCGAATCTGTTGATCTCTTCAAATCCGTTCTCACGGTAATAGCTTTCTTCCGGATAGTTAAATCCCTGCTTGGCGATCTCGCTTATGTGTCCGGTATGATAAACCACAAGCGATCCTGACGGTATAATATTTTCACCTGATGTATAGCTTAAGCTCAATACTCTTGACGGCCGCTTATAATCATCGATCATATCAATGCTGTATTTAGTAAAGTGGTCGGTGTAAATTATTCTTTCAGGTTCAGCTTTGACCGCATGCTCGAATATCTCGGCATTCTCAATATCAAAGAACTGACTGAACTGATCTGTCATATATAAAGAAAACATTATATAACCCGCTACAGACACAAGCATCCAGCCTTTCTTCATTTCCGCGAACAGTTTCGCCGCAAGTATCATAGCCGGCAGGAACAGGGGAAAAAGATACCAGGTGAACCTTAAGACTATCGGCTGATATGATGTTAAAGACATTGTGAAAAACAAATAAAGTAAAAGTGATCCTGTGAACCAATAGACCGCGATCCTGTTCTTTCTGTTCTTACGGTAAACAAAAAGCTGAATTACCGCAAGAAGAGGAATAAAGACCATTGCTTTTCGAAGAAATACGGCTGAAGGATTATCTATAAACAACAGTCTGAACAAACTTATCCAGTAGCTTCCGCCCTCGTATCCGAACGCGCTGCCTTCATTAAAAAAATCATGTCTGCTGAAAAGAGCTCCCTCTTTCATAATAGAAAGCCTGTAGAAAAAATCCCCGTTAATTAAATAATAGACCGCGCCTTCAAGGCACATTCCGAGTCCGAGAACTCCGAGAGCAATAAAAATATAATCATTAAATGATTTTTTCCGCACAAGAATGAAAAGTAACAGTATTACCATAAGGATCGAAGTATAAAAAGCAGATTCTTTAAATGTCATTGAAACAGCCAGACTTATTCCGCTTAGAACAGCGAGCAGCTTCCTTTTGCGTTCATTCGACAAAAGAACGAGTAAAATACCAAGATTTATAAAAAACGTTGCGTAAAGGTCTGTAAAAGCTATTGACGCAAAAAGCACCTCTGTCGGATAGAACGCCGTAAACGTCAGAACAAGCACAGATACTATCTCAGACTTAATAAGAGTTTTAGCCAGTTTATAATTCAATAACATGTTCATTATCGAAAAAATCATGGGAAAAACTGCGGCTGACCTTTCCGAAGGACCGAATAAAAGGAATGATACGGCGGTGATAAAACTCTGTCCTATTCTGACAAGGCAGATCGGGTATCCGGTATATCCCGCCCCGTAATTTCCGTCATATAAGGTGTATGCCAGATAATTATAGTACGCATCATCGGAATAAACATGGCCGAAAAAGAAATAGAACCGTACAAATATGCCTGCCGCTATCAGTGCGTAAACGATCAGTTTTGTTCTTTTGTCGTCAGAAAACACTTTTATTCCTTCCTCCGTTTCTTAGGAGTAAATATAATATATTAAATTCTTATTCGTTATATCAAAAATAATCTTTGTTCTCTTATATCTGTTTCTTTCGTAAAATATTTTTCCCTGATCTCATCAAGCATTTGAACCGGACATGTTTCAAAGGAAAAGTTGTTTTTGAGAACGATTTGAAATGGCCACAGTTTAACATTAATTCAACAA
>CALMWI010000202.1 GCA_937873545.1 uncultured bacterium
CATGCATAGAACAGAATTAAAATCAATGTCAGAAACATATACAAGTTCAGTTTATTCATAATACTTACCATAAATAACTTACTCCCAGTCTGTAATGCCTTCTTTCAGCTATATTCGACGGATTTTCAAAAATCTCGATCAGGTTAGAGTTATCCGGATCCGAATAAAAAGCTTCGCTTCTTGTGTTCCATGTGCCGGTATCTGAATACACGCTTTCGACATTGATCTTATCAAATAAATTAAAAACATTGAACTCGAACCTGAGTTTTCCGAATCTCTTTGACAGCTTTACATCGGTGTTGGATGTCCATGGCAGCCTTTCGGAGTTAGTCACTATCTTTTCCGGATCAATATCTCCGCTGTAATAATCTTCAGAAGGTGTGAACGGCTTCCCGCTTCCGAAATCTGTGCTTACACTCAAAGTCCAGTCATCCGTAAACGGAATACCTTTTATTTTTTCATCTTTACCGAAGACTAAAGCGAAATAAGAATTTATGGTATGCCTTTCGTCCCAGTCGAGCGGAAATTCTTTTATTACAAGCTCGTCATCGTATATGTTTGATGTCTGGGTAGAAGATTTGCCGTAGGCATAAGAAAAAGTGTAGGAGAAGCTCCATAGATAATTATTCTTGAGAGCTTTGTCAACGGTAAGCTCGATCCCTCTCGATTTGCCGTAGTCTGAATTAGTAAATACAGTGGCATCATCAGCGACCGTTGAACTGTATGTCTTCGTGTTTATCATATCGTAAATATCTTTAAAATAACCTGTTATGTCTAAAAGGTAATCACCGAACTGGTTTACTACACCTAATTCGTACTGGACATTCCGCTCGTATCCCAGATTCATATTACCGAAAAGCGGGTTTGAAACTGCCTTGGTATTTGTATCGAATACAAGCGTATATTGAGGCAATTGATACAGGTGCCCATAAGAGAAGAACAGCTTTGAAGTTTCGGAGATCGAATGCGAGATGCCGAAACGGGGGCTTATTACAGACTTGATCTGATCAATTTCATCTTCATAGCCCGGCAATCCTTCTTCATATTTTTCTTCGTAATCGTCCACAGCCTTATCGTCAAGTATTCTCATGTCGATCCTGAGTCCTGCGTTAACGACAAGGTCTTCAAATTCCATCTTGTCCTGAACGAACGATGAAAATTCTTTCGGCTGATAATTGTAAACTGTTTTTTCTCTTCCTCTTTCAGGATACGGATCGCTTTCAGAAACCTCAAACAAACCTGTATTGTATGTAGTGTAAGGATTGACCACGCTGTAGTAATCGAAATCGTTTAGCACAAGCTCAAAACCTGATTTTATCATGTGAAATTTATTTATCTGATTAGTATATGTTCCCTTTAATTTTGTTACAGTGTTGTCAAACAGGCTGTATGTTATTCCGTCAAGATACTGCCCGTTAAGAAGAAATCCGTTATTTGCGTTCCATGCATTGTTATAATTGTAATCGGTGAATTCTTCTCCGGCATCGTAATTTCCGTTTGAAATGTCATAAGTATTATTAACCGCACTGTTTCTGTTTGTCCATGTGCAGAATTCGTTATGCGTGATCTCTTTTAAA
>CALMWI010000203.1 GCA_937873545.1 uncultured bacterium
TGTCAATTTCATCAGGCGTGAACTGAGGTATCTGATCAGGCATGTACAGACCTTTGTCAGGTGCGATCCCTTTTAGAAGCGCTTCTTTGAAAGTAACCGGTTCAGCTTTTAGGTTAGTAGAGTAGTAGGTTATTTGTTTGGACATTTTTTCCCCTTATGTTTTAATGTTCAGGCTTTTGTAAATTATGAATTATAAAATGTTTTTGCCACATTATTTTTTTGAAATATTAATCTTGATATTTAAGACAAATCTTTTTAATATCATTTGTTCGGGTTAAAAAATCACATATTGATGCGTAAAATCATTTGAAATAAAAAACAACAAGGGAGAGGAAAGATGAAGTATCAACTTTTATCTGAAAGAGACATGAAAGCGATGGACGCGCTGAAGAAATTTCACGGCGGAGCAAAAAAAATAAACGACACAATAGCGTTTATGAAAAAACTCGAGAACCGTAAAAAAGCGCTTAAAGGCACCGGATTTGAAGAAATGGTAGCAGATGCGGAAAAGCTGATCAAGAAGTTCCCTAAAGTTGCCGATTTTGAAAAAGCAAATAAGGTTAAGTACAACAGTAAATTAGGAATTGCAAGAAGCCAGGTGTCGGGATTCCAGGGTGCGTATGTCACTTATAATTTCATGAAGAAAGTTGTTAAAACGGCAAAAACGCATCCCGTATTTGTTCCTGCGGAAATGATCGCAGTAGTTCCAATGACCGACCACTATGTATATTCAGGCGACCTTCTTGCAACTCTCTGCATGACCGAAAATATCATGGGCGCACAAAAATACTGCAGCACTAATCTTATCGGTATCCCGCAGCCGGAGAAAAGATTTAAAGAACTTGAAAAAGTGACAGGCGAAAAATTTGAAAGGAACAAAATAGACAAAGAGAACTCAGCTTTAATTCTAAAAAATCAGGGAACATTCTTCGGCAACTTCGGCGGTATAGAAGTAGCTAACAGCAATTACCTGATATATCTGGACGGAGTTACCAGATTCGCAAAAGAAACAGGCGGAGATTTTTATCTTAACCCAAGCTGGAGTTCGATAATTGCAGCCTGCTACTACGCAAAAGATATTCCGAACCTGACTTTCAAAGTTTCGATGCTGCTGTCAACTCAGACTACAATGCAGTTCAGAATGCTTTTAAACATAATTAATGAGTACATCAGAAAAGACGGAACCACTCCGATATATGAGATCAATATAGGCAACGGCGCAGACCCTGACACTTTCATAACCTGCGCAAAAGAGCTTAAGAAAAGCGGTATAAAGGGCATCAGCCTCGCAGCTCACATGAGGATCAATCCTGACCTCGGAATGGCCGGCTTCGACTGGACAGATAAGGCTTACAAAGTTCTTGAGAGCGGAACGGACATTACTTATAAATACGAGAGCGACGGAACGGCCAGAGAGCTTGATACAATGGCTGCATACTTCGTTTCCGATGATGAAAGGAAGAAACTGGCTGGAAAGATCGGCGATGTTATATACTATAAATCACTCAAGGCTACGACTGACGGGATGGATTTTATGAAGAAGGGGATCAGAACACAATTTGGTAAAGGTTCCTTATAACCAGAGGTTGATATGATAAAGAATTGGAAAGAACGGTTCTCAGAGAACGCAGTGAATTATGAAGGCTATCCGATAGGGAAGACGCTGAAGCTTTTAGCCGGCAATCCGGATATAATTTCATTAGCCGGCGGTCTGCCTTCGCCAGATGTTTTTCAGAAAAGCGAAGTCAGAATAGCGACTGAAAAAAGTCTGGCGGGAAGCGGCATAGACAAAGTTATGCAGTATTCCTCCATTCCCGGTGAAAAATCTCTTTTTGATGCGGTGATTCAATATCTTAAGCGTGATAAAATTAAGGTTTCGGAAGAGAATGTTCTTATAACCACTTCAGGTCAGCACGGACTTGATCTTGCAGGCAGATTATTTTTAAATCCGGGAGATACGGTTATGCTCGACAGACCGACCTTCGCGGGAGCTATCGTGGCTTTCGATCTTAGCAGACCTAAATATATCGGGGTCGATATAGAACCTGACGGTTCAAATGTAAAAGGATTCCGCAAAAAGCTTGAAGCTATAAAGAAGAAAGACGGTAAGATGCCCAAGTTCATTTACGTCGTTCCTGATTTCCAGAATCCGACAGGAATATCCATGAGCATGAAAAAGAGGGAAGAGCTTCTTGATCTAAGCTATGATTATGATGTGCCGATCATAGAGGACAGTCCATATAAAGACCTGAGGTATTACGGGAAAATGATGCCTTCGATATTTTCTCTCGATCAGAAGAGAAAAGGTACGAATGTGATAGGGCTTTATACATTCTCGAAAATATTCTGTCCGGGAATGAGGGTAGGTTTCAATATAGGACCGGCCGAAGTTATAAAGAAGATGTGCAATATCAAAGAAGGCAATGTTCTTAACACACCTAAATACAATCAGGATATCTGTGCGTCTTATCTGACTGAAATGGATCTTGATAAGCATTTCGACGAGTCCAGGAATTATTACAGGGAAAAACTCAATCTGTTCATGAAGACGATGGAGAAATATTTTCCGCCT
>CALMWI010000204.1 GCA_937873545.1 uncultured bacterium
CTGTTCTCTGCGCGGGATCCTGGGTATAATGAGCCTGAGACCCGAGCGTACGGACTGAAAGCTGTCAGGCCTGTAATGGAATACCGTGTTCACAGGGCCGGTCTCTTCTGGCTGAACACATCCAATATGGGATTTTTCGGAGAACCGTGGCTTGGTTTAAAAGATCCTTGCACGGGCAAAGTGGCTGTTTCAGGAGAAATGCCGGGCGGAACGGGGACTGAATTCATATGGCTCGGCGCCCTGACATTTGGAGGTTACCTTGACCAGAGTACAGACAGCTTGACAGGCGCAACTGTATTTCAGGGACCTCTGGTCACGACTGCTTACGAGGGCTGGTCGGGTAATCCTATGCCTATGGAGGTCTGGCCTGTGATGTTCGACGAAGAACCGTCAGGTACGAATCTCGGCCACATCAGGGAATCTTCGGATGTCGAGGGGAGATTGAACTGTCTTTTTGAAGAAGTGTATGATCCGAAAGCCACAGCAGAAGAGCAGTTCAGCGTCGGATATACAGACAAGTTCGTCCAGAAAGAATTTACAGGCTTTGACACTTATGATAATCGGGACCATATCCCTCTGGGCATCGAAGTAAGTCAGAAAAGCTATGCTTGGTCATATGAATACGCTCGAAAATTTATTATCGTTGACTATACTCTCTACAATAGGAATGCCGGGCAAAAGAACATCTATGATTTTTTCATGGGAGTTTATGTAGATTCAGATGTGGGAATGAAGGATAAAAGCGGATACTATTTTGACGATCTCTGCGGGTTTATCCAGAAATGGGATAAATACATAGATCCCGCTACCAATAACATAAAAACCGTTGATCTTAACCTTGCATGGTCGGCTGATAACGACGGCAGAGACCCCGTCGGGCTGAACGCATCTTCAACAAGCCTGAATGAACCGGGAGAGGGCGAACCTCTTGACGGAGCCAGAGGTGTTGCCGGTCTAAGAGTTCTAAGGAATCCGAACCCCAATCTGAAATACTCTTTTAAT
Source organism: uncultured bacterium (assembly GCA_937873545.1). Taxonomy (GTDB): domain Bacteria; phylum UBA4055; class UBA4055; order UBA4055; family UBA4055; genus UBA12480. The sequence continues at coordinate 1,003 of CALMWI010000204.1, forward strand.
ATTTATGTCTGCGACAGCAACAATGAAAGCCTTGACTGGGGTCCGCGATGGAAAACAGGACTTCACTCAGACTGGCAGTTCGATCTGTCCCCCCGTCAGAAAGGATACGATGATACGAATTATGACGGACTTTTTAATTCATCCGGGCAGCCTTTATATAACGGAAGGGTAGAAGGATATCCTGCCGGAGACACCGGCAAATATATGGTGATGTCGAACGATGAATTTGATTACAATCAGACGCAGATAAGAGAAGTTTATCTCGGGACATTTGAAGATCCCGACTATATGGTCGGATCAGATTATGCACAGGCAGATAAATGGCAGAAGTGGATAGCCGACGGAGAGCAGCAGGCGGGAGAAATATCCGACGGACCGATAAGCAGTCTTAATAACATAGCGAACGGAATGGACGAAAGATATCTTCTTTCTTTCGGGCCGCTCGGCTACGAAACTATAGAGAACATGGCTGTTGATGCCGATAATGACGGGTTTATCGACTCAAGCATGAGCAAAAAAGTATGGAAGTTCGCTTACGGAGATTCTCTAAAGCTTACAATAGCTTTTATCGTTAACGACAATTTTAATATTTCGCCCGATCAGGATCCGAACTATTCCAATGAAGATGTAGTCGATCCGAACGACGGACTGAATGTTTCGCTTTACGATAAAGGCTGGTACGATGCGCTGTACAATGTCGTCTGGGCTGAAAGGGTCTATGATATTCCGATGTTCGACACGCCTGTGAACAAATGGGGCGCCGTTAAAGCCGACGGATGGTTCGGCGAGGATGTCGGTGCAGACGGTTCATTTGCCGATATTAGGCAGAATACACTCTGCTGGTGGTACAACAGTGAGTATTTAGGACCCGATGAAGGCGAAGGCGATTTTGAAATGACGGATTTTTCATCGGAATTTACCGACATTTACGGTCATCTTTCCTCTTCGGAAGACAGGATTTTACCGTTCGGGAATGAGATCCCGGATGATATGTACGGAACCACGGGAAACCCGTTCGACAACAGCGGTGACGGCTACGGATACATGGTCAAATACAATAAACTTGGCGGTGATTTTCCCCAGGGTATATGGGTAAGGTACGGATATGATAACGGCAGGCTTGATGCAGGAGACGGAGTGCCTGATTTTACCGGACCGCCTCCTCCTCCTTCACCGGTCATAAAAGTATCTGCTGAAGACAACGATATTATTGTTGACTGGTGTTCTCACGAATTATATGAAAAGGACGGTAATATAAGCGTAACAGGACCTGAACATTCTACGGATAAATTCTCCCGCAGAAATGATTTTGAAGGTTATCAGATACATATTTCTCCTAACGCCGAAGCCTCAAATTTTACCAGGGTATTCAGCGTTGACAAATTGAATTACTCTTACAGGAACGCAGGTGATCTGAATGATTATTATGATATCCCTTTCTCCGCGGACAGCGCCGGAACCGCCCCGCCTGTAATTGTTGACGAAGGAATAGTCTGGAATCTGTCCCCTTTCGGAGACAACAGGGACATGTACTCTTCTCACCAAATCGATGATCTTTATACTTATTCCTGTTCTCCTGACACGCTGACCATAGTTTTTGCGCCTGATTCAACCGAAGTTGTTGAAGTATATAACTACAGGTTCGTTTTCCATAACAAGCTGATGTGTACGCAGTATTTTGTAGCCGTAACCGCATCCGATTTCGGAGATCCTAAAACTTGTTTTTCCCAGATTTCATCCAATCCGGCCACGAACTCAAAATCCTTTGTCACGGCTAAATTCTCAGATTCGGAGAATGTGACAGTAGTACCGAACCCTTATCGCGGCGACATTGATTATGAAGCCATGCTGTGGGAAAACACCGGCGGAGGCGATGAATGGGAGGAGCAGGACAGAAAGATAGCTTTTTTAAATATCCCCGAAAGATGTGTTATAAGGATCTACACTCTGGCGGGTGACCTTGTTAAAACAATAGGTCATAACGGAAATGCCCGATACAGCGACCCGTACATGTACGGAGAATACGGAGCTTACTGGAACCTGATCAACGACAACAATCAGGCTGTAACATCAGGAATTTACCTTTTCAGCGTTCAGGATGCGGACAAAAAGAAAGATGACTTCGTCGGTAAATTTGTAATTATAAAGTAATTAAATGTTTGGAAAAACATCGGTTAATAAGTATATTGCTTTTGAGGACATATAAGTAAAAGTCAGGAGACAGGTAATGAAGCCGAAAGTTTTAAGCGCAGTCGTATTTGGAATAATTTTAATTATGACAGTCGTATCGTGCGAAAAAGATGTCATTTCAGAACCTGAAACTGCTCAGTTAAAATTGATTTCTCCGGTACAGGATACGGAATGGAAATGGGGTGAAGAATGTCTGATAAAATGGGAGAACAATTC
>CALMWI010000205.1 GCA_937873545.1 uncultured bacterium
GCCTTTGTTTCAGCCTCTCGGCATATGATATTCCGTTTCCTGTCTGCCTCAATTCATTTTCTGATAAAGGAAAAATATTGTAAGTATATTTTCTGCCTGTAAGAGGTTCTCCGGCCATATTATACAGATCGAAAGCCGACGATCCTGTAGCGATGACCTTCAGTCCTTCGATGGTATCAAGCATAAGCTTGAGTTTATTCCCTATATCCGGAATTTTCTGGGCTTCGTCAATAATCAGCAGTTTTTTATTTTCGATCATGGTCCTGTAATTTTCGACGGTTCTGTTTTCAAGTTTCAGATGGGTGTTCATATCTTCACCGTTCAGAGATATGAATTCTTCCTTTACATCTTTCATAATCTGGTTTAAAAGAAATGTTTTGCCGACGCGTCTCGCACCGAGAAGTATTACGGCTTTTCCTGGAACGATCTTCTGCATTACAAGACCGGATATATCTCTTTTTAAAATTTCCACCTAATCCCTTGTTTTTGTAAATACGGCTATTACAACATCCTAATTTACATTATTTTGGACGCATTGTCAACTGTATTGTCAATATTTAATCTTTCATCCTGTACATCTTTTCCAGAAAAACATTCAGCTCAGAATGCTTTGATCTGAATGTATCTCTGTCCATAAAAAAATATTCGCTGACGGTCGCAAAAAACTCCTGCATATCCTCCGCGGCATATTCTATGATATCCGATTTTCCCGCATTTATTTTATCGATCTCAGATCTGACCAGCTTTGCCCATTCTGCCGTATCGTTCCCTTCCACAAACAGCTTTGGAATGCCTTCTGTCGCGCCTGTCTCCTTTTCGATAAGATGAATGAATTCGTGAATAGCTACGTTAGTATGGGATCTCTGATTTTTAAAACCGTTGTGAAGATCATTTTTGGAAAGGATCATTTTTTTATCAAGAGGTCCGTCGCCGACCATGCCCATATTATCCGTTCCGTCGTCATTTATACCGTCCTGAAAGCTGTCGTCGAATCCTCCGGGATACAAAAGAACTTCGTTGATCCCGGTGTACTGCCAGTCCTTGAACCTGAATACAGGTATTATCGCTCCCGAAGCAACGAGAAGTTCATCCGCCCTCGTAACTTTTGCATCTACTCCCGATACTTTTACATTTTCGAGAAATTCGACCGCTCTGAACTCGAACTTTTTTTTATCATCGCTGCTCAGATCTTTGTAAAACTGAACTTTTGAAGATAGAATCGACCTGTCTTTGTTTGAAAGCGGTCTTTTCGGTTTTTTCCACCCGCTTCCGCGCCCGATCCTGAAATACAAAACGACCATCGCGGCAGTAAAAGTGATTAGAAATATTATCAGAAAAGTCTCGTTCATATATGAAATTTATTAAAATAATATTCCATATTCTACTATTATTAAATTATATTTCCTAAAGAAAAGCGAAAAATTGACGGAAGCGCTTATGATCTTCGATTATATAAAGAACATTGATAAATATAAGAGCCTTCATCCGCGGTTCGAAAAAGCGTTCGAATTCATCCGTACCGCAGACCTGGATAACCTGACGCACGGAAAACACCCGGTCGAAGGAGATGATATTTACGCATCAGTGAACGAATATATGACAAAATCTGAAGGGTATCTTGAAGCGCATGTTAAATATATTGACATTCAGATAGTTACGAAGGGCATTGAACAAATCGGGTTCTTCGGGCTTGAAGATCAGGAAATAAGAGATCATTATGACGATGAAAAAGACATCGCGTTCTATTTTGGAGATTGCGAACATCTGATCCTGCAGCCCGGACTATTCGCGATATTTTTTCCCAAGGACCTTCATAAACCGGGGATCTCGGTATATGATTCCGTAAAAGTGAAGAAGATCGTCATCAAAGTAAGAGTTTAAAGGAAAGAACATGGCCGACATCAGACCCGACATTTCAAGATACAAAGTGCTCATCTTCGACCTTTTCCACACGCTTTCGTCAATGCATCATTCTGACGTTCCGGGATTATACTCGCACGAAATAATCGGAATATCGTATGAAAAATGGCTCGAAGCGCTTTTTACGGATTCAGAACGCAGAACGAAAGGGATTATAACCGACCCGGTAGAGATCATCCGCGACATAACCGGTAAACTCGGAATGAACATCACGGACGATACCATTTCCGAACTCGCAAGAATAAGATACGAGCGGTTCGAACTCGCTCTTAAGAACATTCTGCCGCATACTGTCGCTACGCTTAAGGAGCTTAAACATCGGGGAAAGACGCTTATACTGCTGAGCAACGCGGACGTCTGCGAGATAAAAGGCTGGCCGAACTCACCCGCCGCGCCTTATTTCGACCACGCAGTATTTTCATGCCATGTTGGTTTCGTAAAACCCGAACCTCAGATGTATGACCACGCTGTAAAACTTTCAGGAGTATCTAAGGAAAAATGCCTTTTCATAGGAGACGGAGGCTCGGATGAACTCGCCGGCGCTAAAAACTACGGCATGGCTTCATGCTTTACTTCCGAGTTCATAAAAGATCTGTGGCCCGAGCATATAGAACCGAGAAAACTGATAGCCGATTATCACATAGACAAGATCGATCAGCTGCTGTAAGAAATTTGTTGACATTTGCATTATTTTGTATTACATTGTAAATACAACAAAAGGAGAACCGGAATGTCAAAAACGATAACAATGAGAATAGATGAATCCGTACTTGAAAAACTGATGAAGTTCGCCAAGCTTGAAAACAGATCTTTATCAAATTTCATCGAAACAGCAGCATTAAAGTATATAAATGAGATCGAATATGCCGACGAATTCGAAATGAACGAAATTCTCAGCGATACTGAACTGCTAAAAAAACTGAAAAAAGGAAGCACGGACGCAAAAAACAAAAGAGGCCGCTTTGTCGAACTTTAGGATATTCGAGACGGATCAGTTCTGCTCAGACATCGAAACACTGCCGCCTCAGTCCAAAGCAAAGCTATATCGCAAGATCCAGGAATATGTATATAAACAGATCTCAGAAAATCCATATTTCGGCAACAACATAAAAAAGTTAAAGGATTTTTCTCCCGAAACATGGAGATACAGGATAGGAAGTTATAGATTATTCTATGAAATAGAAGATAAGAATAAAATAGTTAGTATAACAGCTTTCGCAAAAAGAAAAGACGCTTACTGATTCTATTTTATACCGTACCTGTTCGCATATTTCGTGATCATTTTTTTCCAGTGATCGAACTTAAAATGCTTATGCGCTTCGGTCAGATCGACATAAGCTCCGCT
>CALMWI010000206.1 GCA_937873545.1 uncultured bacterium
GCTGTATAAAGAGGAAAAAGTCGAATCTTTCGATAAAAGAATTCTTTCGATAGCTCTGCCTGAAAGGATAAACGCGATCGCATCCTGCCTTGATTTCAAGATAGTATCTGTAGATTCGGCAGAAGCATCTAAAAGCGTGACGGTAAAAATTAATTATAAGAATGAGCCTGTTGTAAATCTCGATATTTTATATTATAACGGCGATTCGTGGTCGTCATACAAAGCGCGTGACGGGCTTGCTCAGATAGAGTTCTTCGGGCAATCGGCGAAAAGCGTCAACAGGCTGACGCTCAAAGCTGAATATAAATACGATAATCTGATAAAATTCGATGATGATATGAAAAAAGCGCTTGAGAAGATCCAGCATTATCCGTTCCCGAATCTGAGCTGGCCTGCAATGAAGATCGAAATAGCAGCCGTCAAAGCAGAAGTTCCTGAAGTAAAAAAAGTGGAAATTGTCCCGGTTAAAGAAGAAAAGATCGAGATCAAAAAAGATGTCTACTCAGATGCGGTCAGTCAGATCATTTCAGCTATAAAAAACAGGAAGTATCATGAAGTGAAACATCTTTTCACGGCTACGGGATATCAGTCTTTCGAGGATCTTATTATGTACGGCGAAGCTAAAATTCTTTTGGATGAGACCGAGCTGAGATCTTATAAGCTCAACGATCAGACCGTAGTAAGATCCGTGCCTATGTCGTTCACATTCCCGCGGAACGATACTAAGTTCACAGAAAGAGTAGTCTTCACTTTCGACAAAGACGGTAAAATAGACGTTGTTACCTTCGCACTTTCCGAGACCGCTTCGAAAGACATTATGAACAAGCCCGACACTTTCGGTTCAAGCGAATTAAATATCCAGCTTATTCAGTTCATGGAGCTGTATAAAACCGCGTACTGTTTAAAGCAGATAGACTATATCGAATCCATATTCGCGGATAACGCTTTAATAATCGTAGGCAGAGTGCTCAAACCCGGAGAACAGATAGACGGCATGTATGATGAACTGGCTAAAGGCAAAAGGGTTAAATACAACAGGATGGGTAAAAAAGAATATATAAGCAATTTACGGAAAGCGTTCAATTCCAACGAATTCGTCAACATCAACTTCGAAGAAAATACAGTTGTAAAGAAGAACAAGCAGAAGATCTACGCGCTCGAGATCAAACAATTTTACAATTCGACGAACTACAGCGACGAAGGCTATCTGTTCCTGCTAATGGACCTCCGCAGCATAAAAGAACC
>CALMWI010000207.1 GCA_937873545.1 uncultured bacterium
TTCAATTCAAAATATTTTCTGCTGTCAGAGTTTATTTTTTTCAAATACTCTGAAAGTGACAGCCACATTTCTCACCTGCTGCGGTTTTTCTATATAAATTACTTATTTTTCAGCTCTATAATCTCATCTCTGCTTATCGCGCATCTGAAACCGATGTTGCCCATGGACTTTGAAATGTCAAGAATAGCCCTTCTATATGTCTTGCAGTCCTCTTTCGGACTCATCCAAGACCCTCCTCTTGGAACCCTGGCGCTTCCGTAATTTCTGTTTGGTGTCTTATTCCCAGGATATTGGGTTATAACTCCCTGAACCCATTCACTGACATTACCGGCAAGGTCATAAATTCCGAATCCATTCGCCCTGTAGCTTTTTACCGGTTTAGGCGATCCCTCGGTAATATTCATTCCGAATCTGGCCTGGCTTTCTGTCAAATCGTTTCCGGTAGGATACTCGTAATTATGGCTGTCCTTAGCAGCACACTCCCATTCCCTTTCTGTAGGAAGTCTCTTCCCTGCCCATTCAGCATACGCTACCGCATCGTAGTAATCGACATCTACAACAGGCATCTCATCATTATTGAACCTTCTGTCCCTAAAATGCGACAGACTTCCTTTTGGCTTATATTTTGTTTCTTCCAGGAATTTTTTAAACTGACCGTTAGTAACTTCTGTCTCATCAAGATAAAAATCCTTAACTTTTACTGAATGAGCAGGTCTTTCAATATCCGAAGCCAAACCCTTTATGTCCTTCTGAGGTATCGGCTTTCCTTTGGCATCAGTCTTTACCTCTCCTTTATCTGTACCCATAATAAATGAGTGACCCTTTATCAAAACCATTTTTTTATTATCTTTTGCATAATAAGTTTTTTCATTATACGATTTTTTTCTTTTGCTTGCCTGTGCTTTTTCTGCGTCCGACAAAGTTTTATAAAGCGTCGTGTCCTGACGCATCGTTTTACTTCCCTTATAAAGAAGCACAAGACTGTCTTTTACTGCTTGCGCAAGTGAATCTGCCAGCTTTAATGAATCTGCAAGTTTTATTGAATCAGCGATCCTGATCGAATCTGCGGTCCTGATCGAGTCGGCTTTATAATCATGAGTGGGACCTGACGTGAATATTTTATCTTTATAAAAGTACAAAGCCGCAGCAACTGCGATAACCACAAAGAATATCAGTAGGGTTTTCGAGCTTTTTTTCTGGTCCCCGTTAACCATCATTGGTTTAGGTACTTTTTCCGCCTTAACTGATTTCTCTTTTTGCTTTAGCATCGGCCCGCCCTCTGAGGCTGATACCTGCTTTATTGGAGCTCCACCTGAACTTTTTTCGAGCTTTTCACCGCATTTGATGCATTTTTTTATTGAGTTCGGATTCATCGTATTGCAATTTGGACAAATCATTTTCGACTCCTTAAATTAATTATTTCTACAATATCAGCATGGCATCGCCGTAGCTGTAAAACCTGAATTCCTCTTTTATTGCAAGTTCATATGCCTTTTTTATCATCTCAATTGAGCTGAAAGCTGAAACAAGCAGAATGAGAGAAGATTTCGGAAGATGAAAATTTGTTACCAGATGGTCGACCACCTTGAATTTATAGCCCGGATAGATGAAAATATCTGTTTCACCTTTACCAGCGATTATCTTACCGTAGCTATCTGAAACCGTCTCAAGCGTTCTTGCGGCAGTTGTACCTACTGCGAATATTTTATTTCCTTTGTATTTTGCGTTATTTATTACATCAGCGGTCCGATCGGTCACTTCATAGTATTCGCGATGCATTTTATGATCAAGTATCGATTTGACCTTTATAGGCTTGAATGTACCTGCTCCGATATGAAGCACTATTGTACAAATATCAACACCCTTCCTTTTTAACGATTCCAAAAGATCGTCTGAGAAATGAAGGCCTGCTGTAGGCGCGGCTACTGCGCCGGGTACTTTCGCGTAAACAGTCTGGTACCTGTTTCTGTCCATATCTGATGCTTCTCTTTCAATATATGGCGGAAGAGGAACTTTCCCGTATGTTTCAATAAAATCAAAAAAATTTTGTTCGCACTCAAAAATTGCTGTCCTGTTCCCTTCAGCTGTTATCTTTTGTATTGTGCAGCTTGCATTTCCAGCTAAAAAAATCTTACCGTTTATTTTTACTTTCCTTGCCGGTCTGATCATTATTTCCCACAGATTTTCTTCTAATTCTTTTAGAAGGAGAATCTCTATTTCGATACCATTTTCTGTTTTTCCAAATATTCGTGCTGGTATAACTTTAGTTTCGTTGATAACAAGCACATCACCTTTATTAAACATCTTCTCAATTTCAGAAAAAACACCTATTGAAATAGTGCCGTCTTTTCTGTCGATAGTCAGCAACCTTGACTTATCCCTTTTTCCTATGGGTTTCTGGGCTATCAGCCTTTTAGGAAGAATAAAATCATAATCCGACACTTCGTACATTATAGTCCCAGATCAATTTTATTGTTTGCGTAATTTTTCCCGTAATGCCTGTAACCAAGCTCTGTAACTATCCTTCCCCGCTGTGTTCTCTGTATAAATCCCTCCTGGATGAGAAACGGTTCATACACTTCTTCTATCGTGTCAGATTCTTCGCCAACCGCCACAGATATATTCTTTATTCCGACGGGACCTCCGTTGAATTTATCTATCATAGCAAGAATTATTGCCCTGTCCATATCATCGAGACCTTTTTCATCTATGTCCAATGACTCCATTGCTGATACCGCGATATCCTTTGTTATGAACCCCGAATGCTGTACAAGAGCGAAATCCCTTATCCTGCGCAATAACCTTATGGCTATTCTCGGAGTCCCTCTTGACCTTTTCGCCATTTCTGACGCTGCATCGTCATTCAGTTCTATATTAAGAATTTTAGAGCTTCTTTTCAGAATTTTGTACACATCCCCGGAATTATAATAATTCATTCTGCAGGATACTCCGAAACGCGCTCTTAAAGGCGAAGTCAGATTTCCTGCTCTTGTAGTGGCTCCTATTAAAGTGAATCTGGGTAATTGCAGCTGTACGCTGTTCGCAGAGGGTCCGCTGCTTAGCATAATATCTATTGTGTAGTCTTCCATTGCCGGATATAAGTATTCCTCGATCACAGGGGAAAGTCTGTGTATCTCATCTATAAATAATACATCCCTGTCCTTTAGGTTCGTAAGAAGCCCTGCAAGATCTGCAGCCTTTTCAAGCACTGGTCCCGAAGTTACTTTTATCTCAACACCGAGTTCATTTGCTATCAAATGGGCAAGAGTAGTTTTTCCAAGGCCGGGAGGTCCATGAAGTATTGTATGGTCCAGGCTTTCGTTTCTCATCTTTGCCGACTGCACAAAAACCTTCAGATTCTCAATAAGTTTCTCCTGACCTACGAAATCCTCAAACCTTAAAGGTCGTAAAGAATTTTCAATCTCTTTATCTTCAGTTAATTCAGAACCTGTAAGAATAGTTTCTCTCAATTGCACTCCACATATAATTTAGATACTTTCGGATATCTCCTAAAGTAATACCATAAAATTATAAAATTATTTGAACATTTGCAAGAATAATAAACAGGAATAAAAAGTTTGGATTATGCCTAAACTACCTGAACATCGCCTTAATACTGCCCCATGTGGCTGAAATTCCGGCAGTAGAAATGCTTACGCTTACAGTTTCAGACACATACCGCGAACCGTCGTAGTCAAGAACAACAATTCTATAATATAGTAGTGTATCTTTGGAGTGCGGGCTCATATCAAATACCGTATAAGCCGATGAACTTCCCTTCGGTGTTTCTGAAGTAAGTTTGTTAAAAGTAATATTGTTCGGTGATTTTTCAACAATGAATTCTTTGACATTGGTTTCGGTAGAGGTCTGCCATTCGACCTTTACGAGACCGCTGGAATACTCGGCGTTAAGGTTAAGCACACCGGTCGAGGAATAAACCACGCTAAAGCTAAAAATCAGTAAAATCAGTATCTTTTTTTTCATTTTACTCTTTCAGTTTCATTCTGTGTTTCAAGATACAACTAAAAGTCGTCTAAGTCAAGTATTATTTACATCCGGTCATTTAAGGTAAAGTCTTATTTTGCAATAATCAGGATCTGTTTTTTTATCAGATTAGGTTTGTTGACGAATTCAATTTTACATATCTGATCTTTCTTCAATATCTTTATATCTCCGGACGCTACCAGAGATTTAGGAAGCACATAGACCTCTGTAAACGAGTTAAGACTGAACTGCTTTGGTCTGATTATGAGGTTGTCGGTAACAGAAAAATCAACTTTGGACGAATAGTCAAGACCTGAGGATTTTTCGATCTTTACGCCTTCCCAGACGGTGTCAGAAATGATTCCTCTTTCTATGGCAAAAGAATATGCGAGAAGTTTATATCTGACAGAATTCAGTTCGCTTATTAATTCTTCTTTCTTTACCATCTCTTCTTTAAGCTGTTTGTTTTTTGAATCGAGTTCTCCAAGTTTATCCCTTTCGTTTAGGAGCTGTTCAACTTTAGCCTGAGATGTTTTTAGATCAGTTTCAAGTTGTTTCGTAATATTTTTTAAAGCCGTCTTTTCCCTTTCAAGATCCAGCATTCTTTCCTGAAAGGCCTGTTGTGCCAGTTTCTTTATCTCGTTGGGTGACTTATCCGCTTCTCCTTTGGTTATAAAAGAGCCGTAAAACCCATTCTCATAGAAATTCCATACATAGAGACCCTCGTATGTGTAATCAAAAACATTAACACTTTCGATCACTTCTTTTGCTTTTTGGTCGCTCAATCCTTTTTTTTGAGTCAGAAAGGCATATGCGATCTGCTCATGTCCCCGGGATTTTGTCATAACAACCGGTGCTTCAAGTCCTTTATTCTTCGAGATTATATCCTGTTGAATAGCCTTGATCTCTTCATCACTCTGAATTATAGAGCTGATCTTAGATTTTATGC
>CALMWI010000208.1 GCA_937873545.1 uncultured bacterium
CTCCGGCTTTATCTATCTCGGTAAGTATTTGATACGCATTTTCTTCTCTGGATGTCCTGAAGAAAAACTCGGCTAGAAATCCTCTTATCTTTAAAGGAAAAATATCATCGCTTTTAGCTTTATTCTGAACTGCATTTTTTATTGGGTATTTATTGGCGATATCCTTTAATTTGATTTCACAATCTTTGATCCTGCCCGTTTTCACTGACATATCGATAAAACCTGCGATCACCCTGACTTCGCTGTCGTATTTTTTTATAAGCTGAGCATAATTATTATACGCTGATGCTATATCTCCCCTTTTCTCTGACGCCTGAGCATAAGAAATCTGCCTCTCAAGAGCTTTCTTTTCGAATGTTTCCTGACTTGTCGAAGAAACTCTCCCTTTTGTCTGGCAGACCAGCGGTATAGAGATCAATACTAAGATCAGTATGTACAGGTATTTATTCAACCGTTGTCCTTTTTCTTTTAGATGTAAATATACTTAAAAACAGTTTGTTTGTTCAAATTATTCTCTTATAAGTTTCTTTTCGGCTATTCTGAGCATGATCCTTGTAGCTATAAGAAAAATAAAACCGGTACCGATCATAAGGTTCATTTCCAAATTCGGATAATCGTGTCTGAATCCCGTAGCGTAAGTGTAATAATGACTGAGCCCTTTCGAATAAACTATAAATGAACTGAGCACGAATACGGAAACAAAGAACATCATACCTATTATACCCTTTACGCCGGGTTCATAACCGCTGTCACCGTCAAAAAAACAGACCGCGTAATATACGGTAAATGTGCACAGGCTTATTGAAAAGAACAGAAGATAAAAAGAAGTTGCTGCTAGAAAACTTAAATTCTGAAATGATTCAAGCCCGCAAAAAATTATCCCGGAAAATAAAAACGGGAAAGTAAGCAGAACTGATAGAATTGCCGCAGAATATACTTTGCTTCTCAAAAAAGTGCTTTCTCCAAAAGGAATAAGGCTTGCAAGTAAAAAACTTCCCTTCTCTTTTGAAAGTGAAAAGGACAGGTTCAAAATATTCACTAATACCAGCGGGAAATAAAATATCAGGACATAATTCTGCATAAAATTGAACTGTCTGCTTATGTCTGATCCGCTTTCGGCTTTTATGACGCCTCCGGAATATAATACCAAAACTGCCTCGAGCAATATTAAGGCGGAGATCGTAATTAAAGCCGGTCTGTTTCTGAAGAGCAGGATAACATCCTTTTTGATAACGGAAAAGTTCATACTATTCGATTTTCCCTTCAATGATATAGTGAATAGATCCTGCGCTCTTTTTCAAATGATCTTCGTGCGATGATAAAGCAAGAACAGTAACACCTTTCCTGTTGACTTCCTCGAATAATGATCTTACATGATCAACGCTTTCATCTCCGAGCCCGTTGAACGGTTCGTCTATTATCAGAACGGAAGGAGAATGAATAAGTGAAATAAAATATTTTATGTATTGAAGCTGCCCGTCGCTCAAAGAACTGATCCTTCTTTCTACGAAGTCTTTTATGTCATAAAACTGCGAGAACCATTCAATTTTCAGACCGAATTCAGATTCAGGAACTTTATACTGCGTTAAAAGAAATAACGACATTTCTTTTAGAGTCAAGTCATTGTAGAGTATATTTTTAAAAGGCAGGTAGCCTATCTTTCTTCTGTATGTACTGCTCAATTCTGTCATTCCTATTTCGATCGAGCCGGAATATTTTTTTATCACGCCTGAAACGACCTGAGAGAATAAAGTTTTTCCTGAAGCAGTTCTGCCGCAGACCCCGCAAACAGTTCCGGTATCGACGGTAAGGTTTTGGCAGTTGATTTCAAAATCATATTCTTGAAAATTTCGCTTCAAGTCTCTTATTTTAATCATTGGTCATGTACTTGTATTTATTTAATATTCTTCTGTCTTTTTTCGTGGGTCTTCCCTTATGCTTCATTTCTTCCTGATTCTGCCTGTCCTGTTCTTCAATTATCTTCATGAGTTCGTTCATTTCCTTTGGCGGTTCAGGTTTTCCGACAGCTTCATATAATCCTTTTGCTTCTTCTTTAGAGACTGATTTATCAGCAACTTTTTTGATCTTGAACTTCAGATAACTGTTATCGTGCTTAACTGTAAGTTCGTCGCCGGCTTTGATCAGTTTTGCCGGTTTGACCCTTTCTCCGTTCACTCTGACTTTACCGCTTTCAACAGCTTCCGCAGCCAGTTCCCTCTGTTTGTAAAATCTTGCGACTTTTAGCCACTTATCAATTCTGATAGTCAGTTCTTCCATATCTATTCCAGTGGTTTGAAATTCTCTTTTCCTGTCAGACCTGAAATGAATTCAGTTATCAGATCTACGACCTTATCTATCTCTTTCAGGCTTACAGTCTCGACCGGAGAGTGCATATATCTCAGCGGAAGTGACACCAGAGCGACCGGGACGCCTCTGTTAGTGAACCTTATCCTGTCGGCATCCGTACCTGTTATCTTCGGAGTAAGTTCGATCTGCACTTTCATTTTTATTTTTTGCGCCGCTTTCAAAAGCAGTTCGTTTATTTTTATATTTATAGGGGATCCTTTTGCCAGAACGGGGCCGCCGTCAATTTTGTATTCGCCGTATTTTGAAGTATTGACTCCAGGATAATCCGTTGCCCATGTAACATCGCAGACCAAAGCTAAAGAAGGATCCGTACCGGCAGCCGCAAAATATGCCCCCTGAAGCCCGATCTCTTCACTGGTAGTGCTCGCGGAATAAACTCCGACATTTATCTTTTTTCCTGAAAGCTTTTTTATCACTTCCGCTACTATAAAACATCCGGTCTTATCATCTAACCCTTTTGAAGATATCCTGCCGTTAAAAAGCTCCATCGGTTCAGTTTTATAAACGGCGAAATCACCAGTCTGCACCATTGCCGATGCTTCCTTCTTATCTTTGAAACCGCAGTCAATATACAGATCCTCGTATTCAAATTTTTCTTTCAGTCCTCCGTGATGTTCGGCATTAACGCCTATAATACCGGATATTTTGCCTTTATATCCAAGAATATCGACTTTCAGTCCGGGAGCGACCTTATGGCTGATACCGCCTACAGGTCCGAAATAAACAAATCCGTTATCGTCTATTCTGTTTATTATAAAACCTATTTCATCGCAGTGTCCCGCAAGAAGTACTTTCATTTTTGCGCCTGGATTCAGAATGGCGATTGCGTTCCCGCCGATGTCAGTTTCTATCTTGTCCGCATACTTTTTGGTATATTTCATCCACTTTTTCTGAATATCCTTTTCGTACCCCGATGGTGAAGGTGTATTTAGCAAATCGTAAAGAAATTCTTTTGAGTTTTTGTCCATGACCGCTACCTCCGGATTAGTTTAAAGTCATAAATATATCAGGTATTTTTAATTTCTGCAAATGGAAAAAGGCTCAAAATGAGCCTTTTCCTTAAACGATATGAATACTTGAGTTCTAGTAACCGAGATCGATCATTGCGTCTGCGACTTTTTTAAATCCGGCGATGTTCGATCCTTTTACATAGTTTACATAACCTTTTTTGTCTTTTCCGTATTTAACGCCTGCATCATGAATGTTTTTCATAATAGTTTTAAGTTTTGCGTCAACTTCTTCTTTAGACCATGCGAGTTTCATCGAGTTCTGGCTCATTTCGAGTCCGGAAGTCGCTACTCCGCCTGCATTGGCCGCTTTGCCTGGTGCAAAAGCGATCTGCTCGTGAATAAAATATTCAACAGCGTCAGCTGTACAGCCCATATTTGAAGTTTCAACAACATACTTGCAACCGTTCTTTACCAGTTTTTTAGCGTCTTCAAGATTAAGTTCGTTCTGGATCGCACACGGGAAAGCCATATCGCATTTTACTTCCCAGGGTTTTTTGCCGGCGAAGAATTTTGCGCCGGGGAATTTTTTTGCGTAAGGAGCGACAACATCGTTGTTCGATGCTCTTAACTCAAGCAGATAATCTATTTTGGCCTGTGTATTTACTCCGTCCTTATCATAAATGTATCCGTCGGGTCCGGATATAGCTACTACAGTCGCGCCAAGCTCAGTTGCTTTTATAACAGTACCCCAAGTTACGTTCCCGAAACCTGAACACACTATTGTTTTGCCTTTCATTTTGTCTTTCTTGTATTTCAGCATTTCGTCTGCGTAATAAACTGCGCCGAATCCGGTTGCTTCCGGCCTGATCAGCGATCCGCCCCAGTTCAGACCTTTACCTGTAAGAACACCTGTGTTCTCGTCTCTTAATCTTTTATACTGTCCGTACATGAAACCGATCTCTCTTCCGCCTACACCTATATCGCCTGCGGGAACATCTGTTTCAGGTCCTATATATTTCTGAAGTTCTGTCATAAATGAACGGCAGAATCTTAATACTTCGTTATCCGATTTACCTTTTGGATTGAAATCCGAACCGCCTTTACCTCCTCCCATAGGAAGAGTCGTAAGGCTGTTTTTGAACATCTGCTCGAATCCTAAGAATTTCAGCCCGCCGAGAGTTACGCTGGGGTGGAATCTAAGACCGCCCTTATATGGTCCGATCGCGTTGTTGAACTGAACT
>CALMWI010000209.1 GCA_937873545.1 uncultured bacterium
TTTTGATAAAGAAACGGTAGCTTACTACAATGATGAAATTAAAAACAAAAAAATCGGCAAATACTACCTGGCGAAAGTCGAAGCAGATATACCCGATCCTTTAAACCTGATCGGGGTTCATAAAAGGTTCATAAAAGTTGAAGATAAAATGAGCAGGATCGTAAAAAGCGGCGGTCTTCCATCTTTCCTTGAAATACTCGCCATTAAACCCGCGCCTGAAAGTCCTGAATATTATCATGTCTTGGTAAAGCTCCTGACTGGCAGAATGCATCAAATCCGCGTTATGTTTGCGGATATGGGAATTCCGCTCTGCGGAGATTTTTTGTATAATCCTGATTCCAAAGACAAGGATTTTTATCTTGAATCAATAATTCTTAGTTTTAACGATCCAGAAGGTATTAGAGAAACATGTTTTTATAAAGATAATCATGATCGTGAAAAGATAGACGTTTGTATAAATAAAATACTTGATTCCGTCATTCAGCCGTTTTAACGGAATCTTCTTTTGCCACAACCGGAGTTTTAAATCTTTCCAGCTCAGTTTCGAGCTCTTTCTTTTTATTAATAATATCTTCCATATTATTCTTTATCAACTGAACTTTCATTTCATAACTTGACTGCATTTTGTCAACCTGATTACTGTAATAAAGCCACGCGGCAAAAAAAGCCAGAATTACCGATACCGCTGAAATCGAGATCATTGAAACAAGATCTACTTCTCTTTTTTTTGTCATGAATCCCATTTCACTTCTCCGTATTTTTAACCTAAATAAGCCCTAAGCGCTTTTGACCGTGATGTATGCCTTAATCTTCTGATAGCTTTTTCTTTTATCTGACGCACCCGTTCTCTTGTCAGTCCGAATTTTGCTCCGATTTCTTCAAGGGTCATCGGCTGGTCCTGATCAATTCCGAAATATAGCATTATTACTTCCTTCTCTTTTTCGGTAAGAGATTTAAGCGCGATATCGATCTCTTCTCTCAAAGAGTCATCGAACAGCTGTTTGTCTGGTGAAGGCTGCTTATCCTCTTTGAGCACATCAAGAAGGCGGTTATCCTCTCCAGGGGCGAACTCGGCATCGATTGAAAGATGCTTGCCGGAAATTTTTAATGTATCTGTTACTTCAAGTTCTGTGGTCTCAAGCACATGAGCAATTTCTTCGGGTGTAGGCTCCCTTTCAAATTTTTTTTCAAGATCAGTCATGGTTTTTGTGATCTTGCTCAGCGCTCCCACCTTGTTCAGAGGAAGCCTGACCACTCTCGACTGCTCGGCAAGAGCTTGCAATATAGCTTGTCTGATCCACCAGACAGCATATGAAATAAATTTAAATCCTTTTGTCTCGTCGAACCTGTGCGCGGCTTTGATAAGACCCATATTGCCTTCGTTTATAAGGTCGATAAGGCTCATGCCCTGGTTCTGATACTGTTTTGCAACAGACACTACAAAACGAAGATTGGCTCTGACAAGTTTTTCTAACAATTTATCCTTGTCAGGCCCGTCCTCATGCATTTTTCTCGATAGTTCTACTTCTTCATCAGGAGTAAGAAGAGCTTCCTCGCCTATCTCCTGAAGGTATTTGTCAAGAAGCTGATTGGACCTTATTGGCCCGCCGTTCCCGTTATTCGCGCTCAAATATCCCTCCCCGGCTATTTTTGCGCCACTCCATCAGGGTTTTATAAGCACATAATCCTTCGCGCCGTTCCTGATGAACTTGACGATGTAATTATCTTTTTTGCCCTTTAACTTCGAAACGGCTTTTTTCAGATCATCTACCTTGGCGATCTCGAAGTGTTCTCCGGAAACAATGACCTTATCGACCACATCTCCAACCTGGAGTTTTCCGAAAAGAACGGACTTATCGTCAATATCGGTTACAATTACGCCATTATCAATAGAAATATTAAACTTTTTTTTGTATTCGTCAGTCAGGTTCTGAACTTTTAAACCGAGAAGATCCTCAGACTCTTTAACAGACTTGTCATCCTTCTGGTCAGAATCAGCCAGACTTGACCTGTCGCCCAGTTTCACTGTTATGTTTTTTTCTTTGCCCAGCCTTAAGATCTTAAAATCGATCTTTTTACCCGGAGCATAGGCTGCAAGGTCGAATCTGAACTGCTCGAGATTCTTTATCTTTTTCCCATCCATCTCGATTATTACATCATCGGCTTTTAAACCTGATTCTTCGGCCGGTGTGCCCTTCTCAACTGTAGCTATCAGCACTCCTTCCTGATTTTCTTTTAGTCCGAGAACCTGCTTTTCTACCTGATCTATAGCTTTCGGCATTATACCGAGATATGCCCTTTTGACTTTACCGTCAGTTCTAAGGTTCTCAGATATTTTCTTAGCCATGTTAACCGGGATCGCGAATCCTATACCCTGAGCGACTGCGTTAACCGCAGCGTTTATTCCAACAACTTCACCCTTGATATTCAATAGCGGTCCGCCGCTGTTCCCCGGATTGATGGCCGCATCTGTCTGAATAAAGTCCTGAAATACCGGTCCGTTCTGAAGCCCGATCCCCGCTCTGTCTTTTGCCGATACTACACCAACGGTTACGGTTTTTTCAAGACTGTAAGGTGACCCGATGGCCACTACCCAGTCACCGACCCACAGATCCTCGGAATCTCCCAGCCTTGCGATATTTTTTTCTTCAAAACTTTTTTCAATTTTTATTACTGCAAGGTCGGTTTCCGGGTCTGTTCCGATTATCTTAGCCTCGAGTTCTTCGCCGGTATTTAATCTTACAACAATTTTATCGGCCTTTTCAACTACATGATTGTTAGTCATTATATATCCGTCAGTCGTATAAATGAACCCCGATCCTTCACCTTTCTGGATCTGCTTTCTTGTCTTGGGCTGCTGCTGCTGACGGGGAGTACCGAAAAAATTATCGAAGAACGGATCGGATTCAAAGAATCTGTCGAACGGAGATGTAAAATTATATTCGAAGCTTCTTTCTGTTTTTATGTTTACCACTGCAGGCATCACTTCTTTAGCTATTACCGCAAATCGGGAATGACCTTCGCCCGAATCGTATAAGTCCATATGCACTTTATTCGTACTCTGTCCCGGTTTAATCTCTTCATCTGCTGATACTCTATCGGTATAATCGAATTTGGCTGTTAATAGTACTCCCAAAAGAAGAAACACACCTGCGATCATTAGATTTTTCAACATTTTCATTTTTTTTCTCCTGTTTAGTTTTAGCGTCATTTATACAATTCATTTTTTGTTTTTGTTCTATTTTTTATAGTAGAGAACTCAGTTCTATATTAGCACCCGTTTCTATTTCCCCGCTCAGAAGTTTTACCGACAGATTATTGAGCACGGTTTTCTCGATCAGCCTTTTAAGAGGTCTTGCACCGAAAACAGGATCGTATCCTTTTTCCGTAAGGTATTCCT
>CALMWI010000210.1 GCA_937873545.1 uncultured bacterium
GTAATTCGGATCCTGTTCCAGCCTTGTGTGAAAATCGTCACTCACCATAATCGCAAGAGTCAACTTGAGAGAGTCTCCGTAAGCGAATTTCCATACTTTTTTACCTTGTATCACATCATCAGGCACACCGTCAAAGTCTCTGTCGGCAGCGACATCCACATAGCTTTCATATCCCAAAGGTCCGAAACCGAGTAAGAAAGCCGATTTATCTCCATTAGCAATATCATTAAATTGTCCGATACTTCCGTTTGAATATTCTCCATCAGGCACTGTTCCGCTTACTATCCACGGCTGCCATTTGCCTGCTTGAGTAATGGGTGTACCGTCTATCTGAGTATCCATGCCGAGATACACTTCTCTCATCGCTGTCTGATTATGATCGAACTCGTCGTTAGACATTAACATATATCTGCCTTTATCACCTAAAGGATATGCAGTTGTTCTTCCGCAATACAAAGGTTCTCCATCCCAAGGCAAAATCAGATTTTCATTATTATCATCATCATAACCGCGCTGCTCCGGTGTAAGATCATATTGCCAGTCATCATGGAGTCCTACTTTCCATTTAGGCGCCCATCCGTCATTATAATAACCGTTCCAATTATTGTATGAGTATCTTAAATTAGGATTTGGATTTCTTAAAACTCTAATACTAAACACTCCTGTCGCTCCGTCAAGTATATGACCTGAACCTGGTTCTCCTATTAAAGCCATAAGATTACCGTTGGTGAAATATGACCTACCGTCATTATCTGCAGCCCAGACCATATTCATATCCACAGTTTTTATTTGCCCTGTAGCGGGGTCAATGTAGCCGTCCCATTTATCTATAAAACCGCAAATATCATCGTAAAATCCTCCATAAAAATTTGAGTTAGTTTTGTTATAAATGGAGTTATTAAATACCTGGCCGACAAAGAAATCAAATATATCCCTTTTGTCTTTATTTCTGTTATAAAATGTATAGTCGAAAATAATAAATTTCTTCGCATATTCGTAAGGCCAAGCATAGCTGGTTTGTTTTATTTCTATCCCGAGCGCTACATGATATGTTTCATCCCAGCCGTCGATCGCATTCTGTGTTGTACATTTATCCGTAAACATTGTTGTAAACTGTTCATATGCGGTAGCTTTCGGATCATAAACCGATTCGAACAAACAATTCAGTTTCCCCTGAATATTTGAAGATTCATAAATGTTCCCTAGAGTCCAGCCTTCAGGATCATTTTCAAATTCTGTCGGTAATATTTCAGGAGCTGTTTGTAGATAAAGTGAATTGCCGGTTGATACATGCGGCCCGTCAAATAATTTCGCAGGCACACCGCCAATCTGAACATCTTTATTTTCAAGATAACCGCCGAACCATATTGATGAAGCACCAAGGTAGATCATTTCTGAACCTATAGGCATTTCAAGTGTTTCTGCATTTTCTCCCGTGCATTCGTCCTTAATGTATAAATTTTCAGTATCCCACGGACTAACAAAAGGATTGGTGATACCAATGGTTCCCCAGTTATTTATTAACATTTTAATCGAGCCTGCCCTATGCGTCCTTGTCTTAATTAAATAGGTATTAAACCCTTTTGAGCCATTTTCCTCAAAAATATCTTTGTAATAATCTTTTATTTTCGAATTTCTCGGGTCGAGTAAAAAGCTCTGG
>CALMWI010000211.1 GCA_937873545.1 uncultured bacterium
GGCCGTAAAAGTTCCTTCTGCAAGCCCGTCCGTGTTAAAGCCTACGGTTATCGGATCAGATCCTGAAACAGCCACTGTTCCCGATGTTGTCGCTCCTCCGTCAAGAGTCATCCACGAATACGAATTGTAGCCGGTTATAACTACATTGTCTATGGCATAAAGAGTTCCTGTTCTTCCCATCGAATAAACGGCAAATCTGAATCTTGCTGTAGTGGTAAGAAACTGTGAAGGAATTTCGCATTCAATTTCAGCCCCGTTTGACCATTCGCCGGTATTCGTATTGACCGTATAAAGCGTTGTCCATGTTGTTCCATCGTTTGACACCTGTAATCTTCCATACCAAGGATCGTAAAGTAAAGTTTTCTGGATCCACGATATCGTTGCTGCATCAAAAGAGGATAAATCTTTTATTGCAGATGTTAAATAACAAAATGAAGAACCATATGCAGATGTCGTTGACGCGCTTTTAGCAAATCCGGTACCGTTAAAGCTTCCTCCATCCCAAGTAGTAACTCTTGAAAATCCTGGAGTACCGGATGTTGACCAGCCCAATACAGTATCAAAATTATTTTCGTGGACAACAGATGAAGACGCATAACCGTTATAGTCTATGCCTGCCGTATAGTCAAGCAGGTAACCGCCTGTATTATTTACATTCAGCGTTCTTGTGGCTGTAGAAGACAGTCCAACAGATTCAGCTATCGCTGATGGACTCGGATCAATTGTACCGGGCGCTATGCCGTAATCAGTTGTAACACACCTGATATGAAAATTATATCCTGTTGATTGTTCCCAGATCAGTCCTGATCCGTTAAGCGAATAGTACTGATAATACGATCTTAAATAGTCAAAAGTCCCCTCTTCAGTAGGTGCAGTGCTGCATGACCTTGTAACTGTTGTATTCGGAGTCGTTCCGCACTCAAACCCAATGAAATAATCTCCTGCCATATTGTCAAGAGCAGTATATGAACTCAGATCAACATATCCCCACGCATTCGTCTCAGATAAAGTTGCTGGATTTGCAAAAGAAACCGGAGTGATCAAAGCAGCACCAGGTAAACCTGCACTCGCTGCCCATACCTTTACAAGCATATTCGCATTATCTTCGGGCTGGCTTGCGTCATCGTAGCCTCTTATTAAAGCACCGGCTATATCATCGTAAAATGATGTGAATTTATTAGCAACAGCTTTAGTGTCATATTGAGCAGTCGTAGTTACGACCTCTGTATAATAACTGACTTCGCCGCTGTCGTATTTCTGATGAAGTCCTTCTCTATAATAGAATGGTCCTTTTGAGCCGGTATTCGGAATAGATGCCGTATCTTTAGTTTCGAATCTGAATTCCACCAGAGAACCCGGAGTTTGAACTGGAAGCTTCCAGAAATAGGTTGAGCCGTAGGCACTGCTGGGGTTAGCATAGGTTTCAGTCCCGCCGTTGACCTTATAATAAACTCTCGCATAGTATATTCCGGTAAAATCGGTGATCGTTGCTGCGATCTCAAACCCGTCAGCTTTTTCAGTGTAATAGTCTTTTTCTTTTGTATAATAGACATAGGGTGCTGATGAATCAACTGTCGAAGGCGTAATAGCAATATTGTCAATGTTTGATCCCGCAGCATTATAACCCGATTCGGTTACAAGAATGAATCTGAATCTGACATTCCGTTCTCCAGCAAACATACCTAACTTAATCGTTTCCAAAGCCCAAGCATCACCCAGAACTTCCGAGCTCCAAGTTTTTATAGTAACCCAGTTTACTCCGTCTTTACAAGCCTGAAAATGCAGATAGTCGAAGCTTTCCTCAATGTTATAAGTCAGCCAGAAAGTACAGGTTGCATCCGCGGCTGTTGCAAAGTTTAATCCGGGAGCAATTTCCGCAACTGATCCGCCTGTAGCTAAGAGCTCTGTATTGTCGGTATAGTTTGTACCGGGGCTGTCTGATAAAGAGGCCAAACCTGCGTATTGAAGTGCTGTATCCCTTCCCCAGTAAGCGGTTGCCGGGTTGAATAACCATTTATCAGTAATAACCGTTCTTTCGAAATCATCGCTGAAAGAGGTAACAGAAGCAGATACATAAGCACTTGCTTTAAGGGACATATAAGATGTAAACTCTGGAGCCGGATCGAGGTAATCCGCTATTACTGCCCAGTAATGGATACCGTCCGAAGCAGCGTTATCA
>CALMWI010000212.1 GCA_937873545.1 uncultured bacterium
TATTGATAATAACCTTGTCGCTGTTCAGGCGCAATACGATTTCAGGATATATAAATCTGTCGCGCTCGGACTTTTTATCGGAGCGGGAGATGTGTTTGAAAAATTTTCTGATCTGGCTTTGGAGAAGATAAAAACCGGATACGGCGCGGGTATTATTTATGAATTTAAAAAACTCATAATACGGGTAGAAGCCGCGACATCTCCCGAACAGAATATCGAGTTAATAATAACCGGAAACAGAGCTTTTTAATCAACTTTCTTATTTATTTCTGTTAAAAATTCTTCCACATTTATCCCGTGCGCAATAAGCCCGTCTTCGAGACTTTCGAATCTGGCTGCTATACATCCCAGACATCCGAGATTGTATTTTGAAAACACCTCTATGGATTTTGGATAAAGCTGGATTATCTCAGTGATCGGCATTTCTTTTGTGATCTTCATATTGTTTCCCCTTTTATTATCTTTTTTAACTGTTCTTTTATCTTTTCCTTTGCTTCAAGAGCCAGCCTGAGGCTGTGATGCTTTTTCTCAGGCAGCTTTCCGAGAAGACCGTCAAGATACTCGAATGTTATACTGTCGAGTCCGGCCTCGGTTCTATCTGTTACTACTTCGCTGAGTAAAGAAAAAGCTGTGATCGTTCCGGAACACGCTTTAAGCTTGTATTTAAAATCCTTTATCAGTCCGTTCTCTGTTCTCACATAAACATCTACATTGTCAAAACATCCGCCTTCCGTATTCAGAACATTACAGACAATGTCTGCGTTATCAATAGTTCCGATGTTCTTCGGGTTTGAAAAATGCTCTATGTATTTCTGAGAATACATTACTATTTTTTCCTGCTCATTATCTCTTCTATTTCGTCCGTTTCTATGGCGATCGCCTCAGACAGATTTTTGCATCCTTTTTCTGTTATCAGCACATCATTTTCAAGCCTGATACCTATATTTTTTTCGGCTATATACAGTCCCGGTTCAACAGTTATTACGCTGTTCTTTACAAGCGGCAGATTACCGTTGCCCACATCGTGAGTGTCAAGTCCCAGAAAATGGCTTACACCGTGGTAGTAGTATTTTGTTAAGTCGGCTTTTTCTTTAACCATTTTCATGTCATAAAGCCCTTTAAAAAGCACCTCTTTCGTAATTTCCTGAAGGTCTGAAAGCTTTAAGCCGGGCTTTGCATTCTTCATAACTTCTTTTGAGGCTTTCAGAACGAGATTATAGAACTTTTTCTGCTCCTGCGTATATTTCCCGCTGACCGGATAAGTTCTGGTAATGTCCGAAGCATAATTCTTATATTCCGATCCGGTATCGATAAGGATGAGATCGCCTTTTTCGGTTTTTCTGTTGTTATCCTCATAATGCAGAACGGTCGCGTTCCCTCCGGAAGCGGAAATGGTTTGAAAAGCAGGCTGAACAGATCCGTATTTTATATAATTATGGATAAGTATCCCTTCACACTCATTCTCTGTTATACCGGGTCTGAGATTTTTTAATAGATCCGATAAACCAAGACCTGTTATCTCGATAGCCCTTTCTATCATTTTGATCTCGCAGTCCGATTTGACCGTTCTGGGAAGATCGATCAGAGGATTTACGGCAGTTATATTTATAAAACTGAATCTTTTTTTCAGATTAGACGCGAATACCTGAGTATAAGTAGGCACAACAAGCTCGGGGATGCTTTCATTGTACATAAGCACTTTTTCTATGCCTATATTGTGAAAAACAGTTCTGTAGTATTCTTCAAGATCATTAATATCTCTTATGTCCGTAATTCCCGCGACTTTTTTAATATGATCTGCCGGGATGTTTTTCCCTACCCATTTCTCGAGAGTGGGATCAAGCACTTTTCTGAAAAGTGTTTCGAATACTTTGCCGTTGTACTTGTACATAGCAAGAACTGCTCTTTTTGATTCAAGACCGGTCAGGTAAAAGAAATTCGCGTCCTGCCTGTATCTGTATAATGTGTCGCGGTTCTTTACTTTATCCAGTGAAGACAGGATAAAAATAATCGATTTCTCTTCCATCTTCTCAGTAATGTTTTTTCTGTTCTTTTCGAAAAACCCTTCCGGAAACTTAAGCTCTTTAAGCATTTTCAACCTCTCTGTCAGTTTTGTTTAATGGAAAGTAAATTTTGAATGAAGCACCCTCTCCCGGGTTTGATTTTACGGAAATATAACCGCCGTAAATATCAACAATACTTTTGACTATGCTCAAACCAAGCCCCTGCCCTTTCCCGGAGGTCTTGGTGGTATAAAAGGCCTCGAACAATTTATCTGTAGTATCCGTATCGAAACCTGTTCCGTTATCGGAAACCTCTAAAAATATTTTATCGTTCTCAACTCCCGACCTTATTTTTATGATCCCGTCTCCTGAATTTTTATCGCTTTCAGATATCGCGTCTCTTGCATTTGTAAGCAGATTGATCACGATCTGCGAGATCTCCTGATAATTACATTTGTACCTGGGCAAATTAGGATCAAGTTCAACCTCGATAACGGCACAGTATTTTATACTGTTCTTCATTATAACAAGGACATCGCTTATAATATCGTTTATCAGATTATCAGTTGTTTCCCTGTTGAAGTAACTGATCTTATTTGTACTCGTAACTATCTGGTCGATCAGCTCCACGGATTTTTTATTGCTGATGACAAGGCTTTTTATATCTCCGAACAGTTTTGTCACTTTATGTTTTTCTATAAGTTTTTTAATTTCCTCAGCATTTTTCTTATTTGAATTCTTGTTCAGCTTTATAAGTTCGTAAATGAATACAGCCAGATCGTTAAGACTGAGCCTGATGCTGTCCATCGAGAGCTTTATAACCTGCGTAGGATTTTTGATCTCATGGGTAATTCCGGCCACCATTGTACCCAAAGAGACAAGCTTGTCTATCCTGGCCGCTTCTTTTTCTGTCTTTCTCAGCTTCTCGTTCGATTCATTCAGCTCTGATTTTGCCTTTTCGATGTCTTCCTGAAGTTTTTTGTTCATCTCTTCTATTCTGAGAGAATACTCTTTTATAAGCTGTTCGTTACGCGATTTGATCTTGAATGTATTGTAGGCGAACAGAACTAATCCGGCGATCATGATAAAGATAACAATGAAAAAATTATTGATCTGTCTCTGCTTTTCTATCTCAAGTTTCTTTATTTCATTGTCTCGAATAAGAGATGAATTCTGTTTTTCTTTCTGCAGAAGCTCATTTTTTGACATAACCTCATATATTTCTCTGTTCCTGGACTCCTCACTAAGTTTTTCGTTTGCCTCAACATACTTCTGAAGGCTATAATATGCATCTTTAAATTTACCTGAGACTGAGTCTGATTTCGCTTTATAATAGTAGTTGTCTCTTATCAGAGTATATACGCCGTTATCCTCAGCGTAATCTATACTTTTTTTGAAATATGCGTTCGCGGCCTCGTAATTTTTAAGATCATAATAGGCTCTTCCGTAAATATGGTTGTTCAGAGCTATACCGTAGTTGTCGGAATACTCTCTGAAAATGTCGTTGGACACATTCAGATTATCGATCGCTTTTTCATAATTTCTTATCGCAACATATATCGAAGCCATATTATTAAGTATGATCGCCTCATACAGCCTTGACTTTTCAGCTTTATAGATTTTGAGCGCTTTTTCAAAAGTCTCCAGGGCTTCTTTGTATTCGTGTTTATTATTATATGTAATTGCGATATTGTTATACATTTTGGCAATATCAGTCGTTCTATTCAATTTCTGATATACAAGAAGGGCCTGATTAGAATATTTTAATGATTCATCATAATCCTTTATCGCGTCAAAAACACTTCCCAGGTCATTTAGTATATCGGCCTGCTTTATCTCATCTTCAATCAGCCTCGCCAGATCGAGAGCTTTGAAATAAAAAACCGATGAAGTTTTATAATCTGAAAAAGAATAGAAAACGCCGCCCATTTTTTTGCAGTTCTCGTATAAATATCCGGTGTCGTTCAGCTTCTCGGCTAAAATAAGTGAATTTTTAAATTCTTCACCTGCTGTTTTAAACTCACCCATGTTGAAGAATATATCGCCCTTTGTGTGCCTCGCTTTCATCAGTATCGCGGGTTCATCGGCGGATTGCGCAAAGTCGATCGCTTCGTTTATGTAAACGAAAGCCAGCGAATCGTCAGTTCCCGAGAGTTTCTTAGCAAGTTCAATAGATTTTTCATGTTTTTCTTTGCCGCTTAAAGACGATACCAAGCTTTTCAGCGAATCTAAAGTGTCCGCAAAAGTTACGGTACACAAAATCAGTATTGATACTAAAAGCTTCATTTATGACTCCGCATAATCTTCAGTCTTATAATTTATTGATTTACTCCGATTTTATCAAGTTAAATCATTTAAAGTTTTAAGCGGACAATGATGTTTTATATTGCAAATAATATTTTTTTAAGTTATTACTACATACAAAATTTTAAAAGGAGCCACGGATGTCTGCAAGCGGTTATAACACATACAAAAAGATCAGGACGAATATTTCCTCAGTTTTCAAGGGAGATGTTTTCAATACGGACCTGCTCATGTTCGGTTATTTTACCAACGGGCACATTCTTATTCAGGATTTGCCCGGAACGGGGAAAACAACATTATCTAAAGCTCTGGCGATGT
Organism: uncultured bacterium; assembly: GCA_937873545.1. Lineage (GTDB taxonomy): Bacteria > UBA4055 > UBA4055 > UBA4055 > UBA4055 > UBA12480. The sequence continues at coordinate 4,626 of CALMWI010000212.1, forward strand.
CTGTGAGTTCTGATTTTAAAAGGATCCAGTTCACTCCGGACCTGCTCCCGAGCGATATTACCGGAGTAAATATCTTTGATGCAGGGGATAAGGCATTCAGGGTTCAGAAAGGACCGGTTTTTACGAATATCCTGCTTGCGGATGAGATCAACAGGACAACATCAAGAACTCAATCAGCGCTTCTTGAAGCTATGGAGGAAAAACAGGTGACCATTGACGGTGTTATTTACCCTCTTCCTGAAGATTTTTTCGTGGTTGCCACGCTTAATCCTGCCGAACTGCAGGGGACTTATCCCCTTCCCGAATCCCAGATCGACAGGTTCGCCATGAGATTTTCTCTTGGTTATGTTTCAAAAAAAGATGAACTTTCTCTGCTTGAATTAAAAAATCCTTCAAAACCTCTTGATAACATTAAACCGTGCGCTTCACAGGAAGAGCTTTCGGAAGTGAGAAGCTCTCTTGAAAATATCCGCATTGACAAAGATATCAAAGATTACATAGTTGAAATAGTGCGCAGAACCAGAGAATGCAGAGGCGTTCTGACAGGCGCAAGTCCCAGAGCTTCGATCGCACTCATGAAACTATCAAAAGCTATGGCGCTATCGGAAAATTCCGATTATGTCATACCTGAATATGTATTAAAACTCGCGCCGTTCGTGCTGAACCACAGAATAAATCTTGACCGCTACTTTGACGGAGGAGATCTAAAGCAGGAAGAAATTATAGACAGCATCCTGAAAGAAACTCCGGTACCGAGGTAAGATGTCCGCGGAATTTTTTTATAATATTTACGCAAGATTTTCAAAGCGGGGTGATAACTTAAGGCTCAGGATCACCCCTTTCGGGATCATAGTATTTTCCGTTTGCCTTATAAGCGGACTTGCGGGGATAAACATTTTATCATCGGGACTTTACAGGATATTCGCCCTGACCTTATCGTTGATCCTGATTTCGCGTTTATCCAGAATAAAGGATTTTTCAGGCATTTCTGTAAGCGTATTTTTCGACAGGCAGTATAATGCCGGGGAAAATTCAAAATACTCTGTCACGATCATAAACCAAAGCGCCAGAGACCTTTTTGATATTGAACTTATACCTGAAGTTGAAAAACCTGTGCCGACTAAAGACGATTTTTTAAGCAAAAAAGAACCTGGTGAAGAAAAGAGAAATTTCTGGGACCGGAACATCTATTACTTCAGATGGGCATGGCACATTATAAAACTTCATAAAGCTGATCTGCCTTCAATCCGTAATGTCAGTGTTAAACATAACTCTTTTACTGAGCTTGATGCCGAAATAATACCCGTCAAAAGAGGCATGATCAGTTTTAAAGGGTTATATCTTACAAAAAAAGACATATTCGGTCTTTACACAACAAGTACTTTCCTGCCTGCAGAAAACATGATAGTTATTCTTCCGAAGCCGGCTGATCCGAATTCTAAACTGATAAATCAGTTGTCGGACTTAGCTGACAGAAAAAACAGATCGGATTCATTCTACCTGCTCAGGCATAAAACCGGCGATTTCATAGGTCTGAGAGAATATGCGCCCGGAGACCCGATGAGAAATATTCACTGGAAAACATGGGCAAAAACAGACAAACCTGCAGTGGTCGAGAAAGGATTTGAAAAGATCAAAGAATGCACGGTAATACTGGGTAATTTTATTCAGAATGATAAAGAAGACACAGAACTTAATTTCGAAAATATTTTGTCTTATCTTTATTCCTCATTAAAGTTTTTCGAAGATAACGGCTTTGAAGTCACATTTCTGTATCTGACCGGAAACGGACAGATTCGCAGATTCACTGCTGAAAAAGAATCAGGCAATTTTCATAAACTCTTAAATATTCTTTCTGAACTTGAATATCATAACATAACACCATCGGTCTTCACTTCAAAATTAAAGCGTGAACTAAACCCGTACAGCCGCGCGGTAATGTTCTGTCTTGAAAAAGAACCTGAGCTTGTCAGATTCGCCGGCGGAAGAAAAATTACGCTATACAGCCCGGAGGAATGTGGTAAAGTCAACCAAAATGCGCCTGAGGTAAATCTGTCATGAAAGATTTTCCTTTTCTTATATCTGCAGCTCTGATCTACTGGGGTTACAATTCGGATCACATTGTTATTTCTATATTATTTGCGGTCGCGCTGGAATCATACCGGTTCGTAAAATTCAGACTTGATTTCGGCAGAAAGGATTTTGATTACATATCGATGCTCAGCACAATTTCGGCTGCGGGATATCTGATATATTACATTAATACCGACAGGCAGATCGGAGTTATTTCAGCCATTCTCCAGTTTTTGCCGGTTATACTCTTCCCGCTGGTATTTTTCTATTTATACGGAACTTCACGCTATGTTAATGCAAAAAGGCTTTTTCTTTTATTCGTGACGAACAAATATTCGATCGTACACCCTTATACAAGATTTTTCAGACCGGATCTTTTTTACTTTGCGGCTGTTCTGTTGGGCGGCAGCATTCAAGCAAAAACAGCTTCATTTTTTATTGTTTTCGCACTCATACTTCCGGTGATGTATAAGTTCAGATCTAAAAACCACACCGTGACAAGATTTATTTTATCAGCGGCGGGGGTTCTGCTTTTATCCGTGCTGCTGCAGTCAGGAATTCACAACTCATTTTATCTGCTGAGAGATATTCTCACAGATCTCTACATTGAAAGCATTATGAAAGACCTTGATAAAAGCATGCCCGTAGGCGACATAGGAAGCCTGAAAGATAATTTCATTATCGAATTAAGGGCTGAGTCTTATAACGGGAAAAAGCCGTTAATATATCTCAGGGATAAGATTTATAACACATATTATAACGGACGGTGGTCAGAATCGGCGGTCTCATTTCTCCCTTACAATAACAAAATAATTGAATATGGTAGAACTCCTTTGGATTCAATGAGGATATACTTTTTCTCCGGCGGAAAAACCGATGATATCGTGATGCCTTACGGCACTTATGACTTCGCGGGTTTAAATATCGGCGGGATCAGGATCAATTCACTCGGAAATGTCAGTTCCGCTTATTCCCAGTATCTTGTTGACTATAAAACATATATTGACAAATCTTCGACAGAAAATCTGTCGGGCGGCCCGAAGGATGTTGATCTGAAAGTAAATGCAGCCGATACACTTATCACTGACAGAATTATAGATTCACTCCGATTAAGAGATTTACCGGCAAAAGATGTTTTCACTGCTCTGAGTGATTATTTCATCCTGAACTATGAGTATTCGCTTGATTATATTGACTGGAGCGGCAGAGATAAGCTAAGTAATTTTATTGCAGCTGAAAAAGGTCACTGCGAATTATTTGCTTCATTATCATGTCTTATTTTCCGCAGGCTGGGATATCCTTCGCGTTATGTCACGGGCTATCTCGTTACCGAATACAGCCCTCTTGAAAATAAATATATCGCCCGGAAAAAAGACAGGCATGCATGGATACATGTATGGGACAATAGCGGATCATGGATCGAGTTCGATACTACTCCGCCGGATATCAGCTCCAATAGTAAAAGATCTTTTATCAGCGGGATTTACGATCTGGTTTCGTACGGCTATTATAAGCTGTTCATGTTCAAAAAAGAAAATAATGACCTGTTCAGAAATATACTATTATACTCACTGATCCCTCTCGGTCTTTTCCTTTTTTACAGAATACTGAAAGATGTAAAACCGTACGACAATTCAGGCTCGGTCAAAACTGCAAACCCTTATAAGAAAATACCGGAACTGGAAACTATAGAAGATAAATTGAAAATGTCAGGCCATTTTCCCGAAAACGAAACTCTTGCTTCATGGTTCGCAAAAATATTCGGAAAAAACCTGCCTGAAAAGCTGAAACACATAAAGGATCACTATTACAAAATCAGGTATGGCGCCAGAATTCCCGATAAGGATGAAATAGATCAGTTTGAAAACAATATAAAAGAGCTGGATAAAACAGAAGATTAGATAATTTCACTTTTTATTTTTATTTAACGAGCCGAAATATTTGTACAATCCTTGAATTTTATTTTTCTCAACATACTGTGAAATATACCTGTAACCGTCCCCGTAAACAGGATTAGTATTTTCCTTCATCCTTTTATTCAGGTACTCATTTCCGTACAGGCTGTTGATGCGCGAGGCTGTGTATTCAGCCCAGCCTTCAGTGATTTTAGGGTCTGTTATACCCGGATACTTCATTTCCATCCAGTCATGTGCGAGTTCATGCGCGGTAACCTCAATGAACTTCTCTTTTGGAAGATCTGTAAGCAGATAAATGTAGAATGAATCAGTCTGAGTGGTATTTACTTTTTTTCCGAATTCATAGCCGTATATGCTTTTTGTCGAAGTCTCGGTTTTTACCCTCTGTTCGTGGTAGAATAGACCAAGCTCCATTTCCTGACTTTGTGATTTACTGTTCAGATAATTTTTATCAACAAGCTCGAATTTTATATCATTTTCCGTATAGATGCCTAGCTTATCTTTCATGATCTTTCTTACATCTCTGATAATATCCATTGCCTGCTTGTATGAAGTTATAGCTGTTTTTGAGCAGTCGGGGCATATATTCCTGCCGTCTTTCAAAACCCTGCAGTCGTTAGGAAGATTACAGGCGAAACATACAGGTTTTTCTGAGCATTCCATGCAGTAAAAATCACCGTTTTTACTTCCGAAATGTACTCCGGAGTTTACCCGCTTGCCGCAGACAGAGCAGATATCCCATGTCGATCTCAGGCATTCGTCACTGCAGTAGTTTTTAGAACCCTGACTATATCCGTTTTTAACAGGCCTGCCGCAAACCGAGCATTTGGGAAGGCTCTTCTCATAGCACTCCTGATCACAAAAATTCTTATCTCCGGAAATTAAATACGGTTTTCCCTGTTTTATCTCATTCTCGCACTGAAAACAGAATCTTTTTTCTGAATCCTGAGCAAAGGAAATTAAAGTCAGGAAAAATATCAGCAGCGTCAGGTTATGCCATTTTAACATTTTCGGCCTCCGGAGATAATTTAACATTTAATTTCGGTTTTTCAAAATATTCTTTATATTTATACGCAATTAAAGTGAGAGATGGATGCAGAATCAAATAATCTTACAGCAGATCTCAATACTCGGCATCCTGGCGCTGATAGGATATTCCGCTGCGAAAATAAATATGTTCGCAGACAGTTTTTCGATAGGCTTGAACAAGCTTATAATGAAGATCACGCTTCCTCTGATGATATTCACTTCTTTGTCAAAGTTCGATTTTTCGAT
>CALMWI010000213.1 GCA_937873545.1 uncultured bacterium
TAACAAAATAACTATTATTCGCGTTTTCAAAACTCCTCCCTTAATCCAGCTTATCAAATTTTATTTTACCCAGTAAAAAGCGAATTCATTCTGTTTGTTTCTTTTCTTCCAAAGCTTTAACAGCTTTTTCAATATCTTTGACTTTATAGATCAGATCAGGAAGCCTGCCTAAACAAGCGTCTATCTTCCTCTGTTTAGCTATTTCTCTTGAAGGAGTACCTGTCACAATGCTGCCGTCCTTAAGATTGCCCGCAATACCTGCCTGCGCACCTATCATAACTCCGTTACCGATCGAAATATGCCCGACGAACCCGACCTGCCCTCCGATCATGCAGTGTGAGCCGATCTTCGTGCTCCCTGAAACTCCGGACTGCGCTGCCATAACCGTGTTGGAACCTATCTCCACATTATGCGCGATCTGAAGCAGATTATCCAGCTTGGCTCCCTTTCTGATTACAGTCGAACCGAGTGTAGCCCTGTCAATACATGTATTGGCACCTATTTCAACATTGTCTTCAATGATCACATTTCCGACCTGCGGGATCTTGTCATATTCGGACTGATTCGGCGCGAAACCGAAACCGTCGCTGCCTATCACTGCGCCGTTCTGAATTATAACATTATTACCTATCACGCAGTTTTCGCGGATCGAAACATTTGAATAAATTATAACATTATTCCCTATCTTAACATTCTGCCCTATGGTAACATTTGACTGTATCTGAACATTATCGCCGATTAACGCATTCGAACCGACCGACACAAAAGCGCTGATGGCCGGATCTTTTCCAATTGAAACATTTTCGCCTATAAAAGCTAATTTATTTAAGCCTTTCTCAGCTACGGGAACTATCGGATGGAAAGCGATCAGGACTTTTAGAAATGCCTGATACGGATTATCAACCTTTAAAAGCGGGATATTTCTTTCGGTATTAAAATCCTTCGGAACGATCACCGCAGCAGCTCCGGTTGAGTCTATCAGGTGAAAATATTTGGGATTATGAAGAAAAGTTATCTCAGACTTGCATGCTGTTTCTATCTTGGCTATATCGGTGATCTCTACTTCGGGACTGTCTGTAACGGTACCGATCAAAACAGCTATATTTTTTAAAGTCATTTTCATCATTATCTCCTATTTCTTCTTCTTTAATGTCAGAATCGGAAGTATCATTTCTTCCATGCTGACCCCTCCATGCTGAAATGAATTTTTGATCTGTTTATAAAAATCGTTCAGATTTTTTTCAAACACAAAGCAGTGGTCTTCTTTGGCAAGGATCATGTTCATGCCTTTAAATACTGAAGGCATCTTGTATTCGGTCGGCTTCTGCCAGTATAAGGTCTGTTTTTTGTTCGAAGTTGTCAGATTTTTGCCGAACTTCATCCTGAGCCCGTTGCTTAACTGACCGTCCCCGGACACTTTTGTAAATTTATTTATCAGTTTCGCGCCGTGATCTGTAGTTATCACTATCTTAAATCCCAAATCTCCCAGAGAGTTGATTATTCTCTGTAGAGCAGAATTGTCAAACCAGCTTTTGATCGTTGAGCGGTAAGAGCTCTCTGTAAACATCATTTCGCTGACAAGTTCATCCTTTTTTCTGTTGTGGATAAGAAAATCCACCATATTGACGACCAGCGCGAAAAGCTGCGTATCTTTCAGATCATTGATAGCTGATTCTATCTTCGAAAACTCTTCGATCTTAAAAACTTTGCTGTATTTTAATTTTTTACCGAGATCTATCCCATTTGAAACGAGCTTTTTCTCCATAAGTTCGTATTCAAAACGGTTTGAGCTTTTTTCATCCTCAAGGTTACCTGAGTATATTTCGGGATACATTTCCTCTATCTCAGAAGGAAAAAGACCTGAAAATATTGCATTCCTTGCAAATTGGGTGGCTGTCGGAAGTATTGAGAAATATGAATCCTTCACGACCGTGAATTTATCTTTGAGTAATTCCTCGATCATGGTCATCTGATCGAATGGAAAACAGTCTATCACGATCAGCGCGGTTTTTTCATTCCTCAGGCTCGGAATGACGAATCTGTCGAGTATGTCAGTTGAAAGCAAAGGTTTGTCATTGTTTCCTGCCAGCCACTTACCGTAGTTCTCCTGTATATAGCTTCCGAAAATAACATTGGCATTAGCTCTCAGATCATCAAAAGTTGCAGCAAGATTATTATCTTTTATTTCATCAAGCCTTAAATTCCAGCCGGTGATCATCCCGTTGATCGCTATCCAGTCATCGAATGAGGGATCCTTATCAAGCATGCCCGATATTATCTTATAATTTTTTATATAGCTCTTTGAAAGGTTTTCGGTTATCAGATCCTCTTTCTCGAGGTTTTTTCTGATTGTCAGGTAAAGCTGAAGCGGACTCACCGGCTTTGTAAGATAATCGTCTATCATGCTCCCCACAGCTTCAAGAAATATCCCTTCCTCTTCAGATTTTGTTACCATAATTGCTTTTATAGTTGTGTCCACAGTTTTGATCTGCCTGAGGGTCTCAAGGCCGTCCAAGCCTACCATCATCTCATCGAGTATGACCAGATCATAGCCTTGGTCTTTTATCATCTTCACTGCATCATAACCGTTGGTTGCCGTATCTATACCATAGCCCTTTTTCTCAAGATACATTATGTGAGGTTTTAGCAAAGATATCTCGTCATCTACCCAGATTATTCTATTCACAAAGACACCTCCGAAAACTCCTTCGGAACAGTGTTTATTTCAATATCGGTATAAAAAATAGTCAGCTTTGTAGGAGGATTGTATGTTCTTAACCTGATTCTTTTCGGCATTATATGTCCGTTACGGGAGACAAAATAATCATATTCCTTTTTGTAAACGAGATCCCTTTCATAATACTCATCTATCTCTGTTATAAGAAGGTTTTTGTTCAGCGTCACAAACTGATATTTCTTATCGGTCAGGCTAACCCTGACCACAATTTTCTCAGCCTCTCTTCTCAAAATATTTACCGGATCTGAATTCTTGACATAGCAGAAGAGTGAATTCTTCAGATCTGTTACGCTTATATTCAGGCCGGTGATTCTATTTATCGAATTTTCATCTCTGAGGCCTTTTACCTGTATTTTATTAAAATAATTTACTGCCTTTAAAGAATCTTTATCCATAAAAAGCACCGCTTCGGTCTCCCCGACGAGCCCTTTTATCTCTAAATAGACAGTATCGTTTTTTGAAAGGTAGATATAGCCGCTCGACTGCTGTTTATCTGAAGATGTTGTATAAGAAAAATCGAAGCTGCCCGATACTGCTCTTATATCCGAGTAGTTCGTTTCAAGCGCTTCAGTAATGGTATTATTATCCGCATTCCCGATATCGAATTGCTTTAATCCGGTTCCTATCGCAGTGCATCCGTTTATAAAAAACATTGCCATTAGAATTAATAGAATTTTTGCCATATCAGAATCCGGCCTTTAGTATAAAATTGCTTTTTGAGATTATTTCGGAGATTATCACTGCTGTTTTGTTAATAGACATGTTTTCAAGATCACCGGCTTTGTTCAGAGCCGTTTTAATATCCCTGTAATGAGAGAACAATTCTTCGGAGCTTGGATGATAAAATGATTTGTCATCTGAGAAAATGCCGTTCATTATCTTCTCTGCTTCTTCAAATCTGCCCATTTTGAACAATACCCAGGCTTTTGTGTCTAAAAATGTTATAGATTCGTTCCTTCCGGATATGGCTTTATCTGCATACTCAAGAGCTTTTTCAAGGTCTTTTGAACTTTCGGCCAGCTGGTAGGAGTAATTGTTCAATAGTTCAGGATCGTCCGGATATGATTTCAGCGCTTTTTCATATGCGGAAAATGATTCATCTTCCTTTCCGTTCTTTGCGTATTCATTAGCCATTACCTGATAAATATAAGCACTGCCTTCGGGATATTTTTCGATTGTTTTGCGGTATATTTTTTCCGCTTTTTTTATTTCATCTTTGGTTATATACAAAGCTGCAAGCTGCAGACTAAGTGTACTTTCGGGAAATTCTTTCATTCCGTCTAAAAGCAGATTCCGCGCAGTCTTGAAGTCTCCTTTTGACGAAAAATATTCGGCATGATCAGAATAATATTTAGCTTCACCTATCGTGTACTTTGTCATTTTATTCAGAACTTCTAAAGCTTTATCAAAATCCTTCAGATATATAAATTCGTCAAAAGCAAATCTGTATGCGATGTACGGAAGCTCAATAAATTCATTTTCAAGGCCGGTTAATATTTCAAGCACCTTTTCCTTATCTTCTGATACTTTTGAATGGAACTGCATTGCGATAGTTAAGAAATATAATCTGTAAGTCCTGCTGTACTCGTTTTTTAATATCGTATTTAGGAATTCTTCGAACTGATCTTTGGTTGTAAAAGAAAAAATATTGTCCTCAAGTTTCTGATTCAACACCATCGCGGCAGTTATGATCTCCCCGTCCGCGTATAATTCAGCTATGATCCTGTCAAGGATCTCCTCAGACCTTCCTTTATTTCCATTTTTGGATTCGTAGAGATACAAATATATTCCTGCCCTTCCAAGTTTAAAACCTCCATCGTAAAGACCGTTTAAAATCTTGTATCCTTCATCGTAATTACCTGATCTTATATATTCCAAACTGAGGCTGAGCATAACATTGTCAGATTTAGAATATCTGTATGCTCTTTCATAATATTTCTGAACGCTTTCTGTGTTCGCCACCTGTTCTGAAAACATTCCCCATAAAAAGTCAGATACCGCATCAGGATTGTAGTTAACATAGTTTTTTTTGGTGAATGAATATACACCGGTATTAATAGCCATAACAAATATCAGGAATAGTAATTTATTTTTCATAGTCTAATTGTACAAAGATATCATTATACTGTTTTTATCGGTTGAAATAAAATACGAACTGAATTCATTTTTCAGCCTTACCGTTATTTGCACCGAGTCTTTGAATTCAATGAATTTAACTGTTCTTACTACTGCTTTATTGTACAAATATTTTTTTACGGCAGGGCTAAATTTGCCTTTATAGAATGTTATATTAAAAAAATTATCTCCTGAAAAAAAAGCGGTGACATTATTTTTCGGGTCATTCCCCGCATAAGAAAGCTGGATGAGAATCCCGTTGGCCTTTTCTGTAATATTCATATTAGATATGCTGTAAACAGTATTGTCCGGAGATTTCAGGTTATTCTCATATTTTTCATCAGCTATTATTTTCTCTTCTGCTTTTTCAGCTTCAATATTCTCTATTTCAGGCTTCTTCACTATTATTTTTTCTTCCGTCTTCTTTTCCGGCTTTGATATTTTCACGCTTGCGGGCTGGTCTATTATTTCTTTTTTTGATGATGGTTTTTCATTTGTTACCGGACTTAAAGCCGAACAGCCGATGATTACGCCTGACAATATTATGATTATTATATGTTTCAAGTCTTCTCCCTGTTTTAATCCTACAGTTTCAACTGCAGTTGTAATATACCAAAATTATTTGGTTTTCGCCTTATTTTCTTCTATTGATTTTAAAAGGTCAATAGCAGGATCAAGACCCCGTTTAAATCCTATTTTCTCAAAAATCCTCTTTGCCTGCAGAGCATACTTTTCTGCATTTACTCCGTCATTAAAATTATTGAAATAAGTATATGCGAGATTAAAGAGAGCTTTACCTTCAGAATGAATATCGTTATGCTTTCTGGAGTATTCGATCTGCAGATCGTAATATTTAAGGCTTTCTTCGAGTTTGCCTGTTTCAGCAAAACAGTTCGCAAGGTTACCGTAACTGTGACCTACCATCTCTATATTATTTATCTCTTCTGAAAATTTGAGATTGGCTTTATATATATCGATGGCTTTGGCATATTCTTTTTTATAGAAATAGGCATCGCCTCTGTTATCGTTTACAATTGCGATCTTAGTTTTATTTCCAGTTTTAATTAATATTTCCTCTCTTTGTCTGCATAATTCCAGAACATCATCATATCTTTCGCTTTCAAGTCTTATGTTTGACAGGCATTGCAATAAGCTTTCCTTCAGTTCCATTTTTGATGTTTTCTCAACAAGCTTTATACCGTCATTTATAAACTTCTCAGCTTTAAAATAATTCCCTTTTATATAGCTGACCTTTGAAAGACCATCTATAGCCCGCATAAGAAGGAAATAGTTGTGTGTTCTTTTTGCCTCCAGATATACTTTTTCGTAGCCATCCTGAGCTTTATCAATGTCGCCCATCTGACCGTTTGAAGATGCTATAGTCTGAAGAGCAAAGCTCTTTTCGTTCAAAAGATTTTCTGACTCGGAAAGCTTTATCATTTGTTTAGATAATTCGATCGCCTTTTCAAATTCTCTCTGTCTGAACGCTTTTAACGCCAATACGCTAATCGCACTTACTTTAAGTTTGATCTCTTTTGTTTTTCCAGACAAGTTTTCAAGCCTTTGAAGCATTTTATCTAGTTTTTCATGTTCACTCAGGTACAAGCAGGAAGTTGCAGCTTCAACAAGCCCCTCCAGTTCTATATTTTCAGACGCAAAATCAATGATCTTTTCGAATTCGGATACCACAATTTTATATTCTGCACTTCGTCTTAAGACATTAAGCTTCTTTACGAGGGCTCTCTGGTAAGTTTCACAATCCCGATCTGTATTTTCCATAATTTTTTCTGCGATTGCAATGGCTTCACTTCTTTTTTCCATAACTTTCAGCATTTCAATGTCGATAAAATAGCTTTCAAGTTTTTCTTTAGGCGACATTTTATATTTCCTGAAAAGCTTAAGATAGTCGATCGCCTCTTTGTAGCTGAACTTGTTCTTTGCGGATTCGGCGGATCGCAGCAGGTAATACTTAGCTTTTTCCTTATCGTTCGTATGCCTGTAATGGAAAGCGAGAAGCTCATATGCGGCCGAAATGTTATCCGCATGATTTTTTTCATAGAGCTGGGCTATACTCAGATGATATTTTCTCCTTAGCGAATAGAGAAGCGTCTCATAGGCCACTTCCTGCGTGATCGCATGCTTAAACAGATACTCATTCTCGCTCGTTTCTTCGAATATCGTCAGATCTACTTTCGTCAGGTCAAAAAGGCTGTCTCTGATATCAAGCTGACTTGCGATCTCTTTAAGGTTCTGCAGCTGCTTCAATATATCGAATTGAAATATCCTGCCAATTACAGATGCAATTTTCAGAATAGTCTTGCTGTTTTCATCAAGCTTATCTATCCTTGATAGCACAATATCATTCACATTGTCAGGTATTTTGATCGATTTTATGGAAGGTTTTATCCTGTATTTCGTTTCTGAAAATTCTGATCTTACCTCAATAATATCCCCGTCATTCTTTAATCCTAAAAGTATCTCCTCC
>CALMWI010000214.1 GCA_937873545.1 uncultured bacterium
TAGATAAAGAAAATATTTTAATTTGAATTTTGTTTCCAAATTCAGATTTCTGTATAGATCGATCAGCTTGTTCGTATCTAATTTTTTCATCTTAAATTTACTATTTTTCCAAAATATATTTTATCGTCAGATCTGTTGTTGCGTCAAGCGAGTCCCTGTGGATCCTTTCGAATGAATGCGAAGCGTCAACGCCGGGGCCGAAAAGCATGTGCTTTGCATCTATACCCGTTCTGAGAGCCGCGGCCGCATCCGAGCCGTACATCGGATAAATATCAACCTTATACGGTATTTTGTTCTTTTCTGCTAAATTTACGACCTTCTTTCTGAGCTCGTAATCGAACGGACCTGAAGAATCTTTTGCGCATATTGATACTGTGTATTCGTCTGAAGTCTGTCCGTTGCCGAGAGCGCCCATATCGACAGCTACGATCTCGAAGCAGTTCTGAGGAAGTTTTGATATAGTTCCGTTCCCGACTTCTTCAGCTACGGAAATATAGAACCATGTTTCATAAGCGGGAACTTCTTTCGTTCTGCCTAAATATTCGATCGCGCCGAACAGTGCGGCTACTCCTGCCTTATCGTCAAGATGTCTTGATTTTATAAATCCGGACTTGGTCACTTCAACTCTCGGATCAAAATAGCAGTAATCGCCGACACTTATGCCTAATTTTTTTACATCGTCTGCATTCTTCACTTTTTCATCGAGCCTGATGCTTATATTTTCAAAATTCCTATCCACTTTTGAAACTGTCGCGATCACAAGCGCAGAAGGGGTGTAGAGAACTACCGTTCCTCTGTATCTCTGACCTTTAACAGTCTCGACAGTAACATATTCGCCTTCGATGCTGTAGGGATAAACTCCTCCGACAGCGACGATGAAAACTCTTCCGTCACCGCCGATCTTTTTTACCATCCCGCCCAATGTATCGGCATGGGCGGTAAGCAGTCTGACTTTTGAATTATCTTTACCTTTCAGCTTTATAATTATTCCGCCTTTATTGGTCTTTTCAGATTTGACCTTAAGGTCTTTAAGTTTCTTTTCGATAAGGGCTGTTATCTTGCCGCAGTTGCCTGATATTCCTTCTGTATTAAGCAGTTCCGGCAAAATTTTCCATGCGTATTCTCTGGCTTTTTTCATATAATGATCTCCATAAATTTTCAATCCGGTAATGTATTACAAAATCTGATTATATTCAACAGTTTAATTATGATCCCAAAACCTTCACGCTTAATGCGGCGATAAATCCGATCAGCGTTGAAAGACCCGCGACCGTGCTGCCGCCGTGCTCGTAAGCTTCGGGAAGCATAGTGTTGGCTATCATAGTGAGCATAGCTCCTGCGGCCAGACCTTCGATTCCGGCTATGTAATAACGCAGCGTGCCTTCAGGATGAGCAGGGAATACGATTGCGCCTATCACAGCTCCTATTCCGGTCATAACGCATAATGACATCCACATCCAGAATATTTTCTTAAATCCTGATCCCTGTCTCTGCATAGTTACCGCGCTTGACATAGCCTCAGGCAAATTGGCTAGGAACACGCCTGCTATAAAAGCCATGCTCATTGATCTTCCGGCGGCTGCAGCACCTGCTGTAAGCATACCGATGACCAGCGATTCAGGAATGCCGTCAAGCGCTATTCCCAGCCAGATGGCCAGCGCCGCTCCGCCGTGCTCTTTGACTTCGGCTTCCATATCTTTTTTTGTTACAGGCAGAGAGAGCCTGTTTAAGTTCTTCTGGGCTTTGATCTGCCACTTCAAAGCTTCTTTTTTAAACGTTTCATCCTTTTCCGAAATGTCCTGAAGTCTTTCAGCTATTATCTCAACGCTTGCATCCTGAAGCGCCAGTGAGTTCTTCACAAGATTTTCATAATCATTCTTTTCAAGTACATAAACTTCCACTTCACCAACCGCACGCACATCAGCCGTTCTTTTGCAGTCGGAAATCAGAGCTATCTCGCCGAAAGTATCACCAGCACCCATCTCGGCAACTGTTTTCATACTGCCTTCCGATTCTCTTACGACCTCCACTTTTCCTCTAAGGATAAAGAACAGCTCAAGTCCGTCGTTACCCTGAGTAATAATCAAATCTTTATTATGATATTTTCTCACCTTTACGAACTGCATCAGCTGGGAAATGTCTTCAGGCGGCAGCTGATGTAAGAACTTGATATTACTTAAGCTTTTTAACATTCTCTTGGCATTGCTGTTCTTCTTTATCTGAATATGCCTTTTTAAGAGCG
>CALMWI010000215.1 GCA_937873545.1 uncultured bacterium
ATGCTCGATGCTTTATATGAATAATCTATTAATAAGAGGAATTTAAAATGACTAAGATATTGGAAATAAACTGTGTATCAAAGGAATTCAAAGGATTTAAGCTCAACAACATCACTTTCGGGCTTGAGAAAGGATATATTATGGGATTTATCGGGCCGAACGGGGCAGGTAAGACCACCACGATCAGGCTGATCATGAATTTATTAAAGAAAGATTCCGGAGACATAAAAATATTCGGAATGGACAATGTAACTGATGAAGTGCCGGTCAAGGACAGGATAGGGTTCGTTTATGAGGAAAATTATTTTTACGAGCATCTGACGGTAAACAAAATGAAAGAGATAATCGCGCCGTTCTACAGCAGGTGGGATGATAATAAATTTAATGAATACTGTGAAAAGTTCGAGCTTACGCCGAAAAAGAAGATCAGAGACCTTTCAAAAGGCACGAAAATGAAATTTTCTCTCGCAATAGCGCTTTCGCACAACGCCGAATTTCTCATTCTCGACGAACCGACTTCAGGGCTCGATCCCGTATTCAGGGACAAGCTGATGGATATATTAAGGGAAGAAATCCAGGATGAGAATAAATCTATTCTTTTTTCAACCCACATCACTTCAGACCTTGAGAAGATAGCCGATTACATAACATTCATAAATAACGGCAGGATTGTATTCTCAAATCAGAAGGACACGATCCTAGAGAATTATAAGATTATCAAAGGCGACACAGGCATACTGAACGATGAGATCAGAAATGAACTTTTAGGCATTAAAGAGAGCAGATTCGGATTTGAAGCTTTATGCGATTATGAAAAAGAAAGCCTGTTCTCGAAATTTGAAGTCGTGACGGAAAAACCCAGCCTTGAGCAGATGATGGTCTATCTGTCCAATAAATAAGCGGAGGAAAGTAAAATGAAGAATTTAATCATGGCTGATCTGAAAATATTAGGTAGTAGAGTCTGGAGAATACCCTTTGGGTTTGCTGCAGGTTGTTTTGTTTTATCCCTGCTGACGGGTTTCAGCGATACAGATTACACATCGCTGGTCTATTTTATAAACTTGTTCTTAGTGCCTGTCCTGATGCTTTACGAGCTTCTAAGGGAAGAACAGAAAAATAAATCCGAGATGATGATCTTAACG